>CAMAYU010000026.1 GCA_945862235.1 Schlesneria paludicola DSM 18645 | reverse complement strand
GCCCAGCTTTCGCAAGACGACCTTCACCGCGCCGACGAACCCGATCTTGGTCTGACCTCGCAGCAGTCTCAACCATTTCGCCGGTTGCAGTGCAGCATCAAGGTAATAGTGAGCCGACACCAACTGCTTGACCGGCGACACGTCGAGCGACATCCCCTCCTTCCAAAAGAACGTCAGCGGGTTGATGAGGATGCTTTCCACGAGGACCGGGTTTTGAATCTGCGCCGCCGATTGAAACGCCGCGTAGGCACCCGAGCAGAGTCCCATCAACACGATCTTGGTCGCGCCGTAGCGTTGTTGGAGTTGCTTCAACACGAGGTCCACATCGCGAAACGCCGTCGCCGGGTGCGGGTCGTTCTCGTGCGTGGAGTCCGAGGAAACGCTGTCTCCCAAGCTGCACAGATCAAATCGCACCGTACGAAAGCCTTGAGTGGCGAGTTGCCTCGCTAGGAAGACGTAGAGTCGTCCGGGGCCGATGCGATACGACGAGCCGGCGTTCAACAGCACGACGAGCGGCAGTTCGTTCGACGTGGCGATCGCCGGTTCGCAGACGATTCCAAACAGATCGGGTTGCTCGCTGAACCGGATGGCCGACTTGCGCAGGTACTGGCTGATTTCGTTGTGAAGGGAATTGACCGCCGGTGAGATCAGTGCCGAATTCGGTGTCGCGCGGCGGAGGTCGATCATGGAAGTCGCTGACGCTGTGACCGAGATGTGCTGCACGAGCCACGTTGTGATCTGAGTGATCGCCACTTCGGGAACCTGGCTCCGATGAGGCTCTTGCATCATCTCGACGAAGCCCGGCACGCGGAGTTGTTCGACAGTAAGACCGGTCGCCGACAAGTGGTCCGACAGCCGCACGTCGTCTGGCAGGTCATCGCGCGACACGAGCAACACGCGGCCCAACGTCCATTTCAGTTCTTTCTGAGCGGGGCGGCGTAAGCCCCCTGGCTCTTGGGCGTCAGCCCGTCTTGGAAGAGCCGCGTCAGTTCGTCTTGGAAGAGCCAGGGGGCTAACGCCGCCCCGCTCGGAGGTTTCATTCTGGATCGCGAAAGATGTCAGCAGATCGAGTTGGCTTAGATCGCCAGCGGTCTCGGCACTGAGGACGAACCCAGCTGCTTCGATGCTGCCGTCGGCATCAGCGGTGCGCGGTGCGGCTTCCGCCGTGCGGCTGATCGCCTTCATCTCACGCACATACGCGCGACCTTTCGTGATGGGACACCACAGAACCAGATTGTCGATCTCCAGTTCCGCAGCGACCAACGCGGCCAGAGTTCCACCGAGACGCAAACCCACGAGACTGATCTGCCGGCAACCGAGCTGCTCGCGCATCCATCGGACCGCGTCGCGAATGTTGGCCAGCCAAGTCGTTAGACGCGCGGGATCCTCATCGGTCCCTGCCGAGTCGCCCGTGCCGTGCCAGTCGAACCGAAGGACCGGGACCGCTTGTTGAGCAAGCCGATCGGCCAAGTGCCGCAGGCTGCGGTGTGAGTGAAGTTGCTCGTAACCGATCGGCGGGCAAATCAGGACGCCGTGATCGAAGCCGGTTAGCTCGACGCGATGATGTAGCCAGGCGAACAGCGGTTGGCCTTGGCTCTCAAAATAGAACGCCGTCCGACGAACCGACTCCGTGCCGGACGAAGTTTGTTCGGTGAGAGTCTGGTCGAGATCGCAGATGTCTGTCGTCATGGTTTTCATTTACGTTCGCCCTTTGTGCAGGGCAATGGTTTGTGTCGCATCGACATTCAAGGCCTCCACGTCTGCTCTGAACTCAGGCCGCGTCTGCCCGATGGCGGTGAAGGTGACGACCTTCGTTCGCTGGGGAGCCAAGTGAAAATAGTTGTCGTCGGGAAGGAAGCCCCTCGCGCTGACGCGGACTCCGTGCAGGAAGCGGTCGCAATTCAAAATCACTTTGCAGGTGGTCTCGTTTGTCATCTCGGCAGAGGCATTGACGATGACGTTCGAGACGACGGTCGGTTCGCGGCGGCGGATGAAATGGAACGCCTCGCTGAGGACTTGGTGATCGGCGTCGTAGAGCGTGGCCACGACAACATCGTGGTGCGGCGGGCCGAAGCGGTAGGCGTAACTCACGTCGTAGAAGCTGCCAAGGATCTCGTCCGCGCTGAGTGTTTGTTGTGATCGCACGTTCAGTTCGACCGGCACTTCCTGACGCGCGATGATTGTCGCTGGCTCCTTGAGCAGCCGCACTTCGACAAACCCGCGCAATGGTTCCGTGGACTCGTTGGTGAGGTGCAGATGCAGGCCGTTCAATCCCTCGTCGGTCAGCGTGATCTGCCGCGATTGCCAGAGTCGTTTGAGAAAGTAATACGCTGACTTGGGGATGCCGGTGCTGTCGATGACACCCCAGCCCGCCGCCGGCCACAGATCCTTGAAGAACCAGACCAACGCGCCGCGATTGTGACTGTGTCCGCTGCGCCATTCTGAGTACGCCTGGGCCATCATTTCGCCCGACGCGACGCGGCTCAACTGCCAGTAGCGTTGCATGTCGGTGGACCGCAGCGGGACGGGGGCGACGCCGTACAAGTGCTGGAGATAATGGTCGCGCACATCTTCGAAATCGTACGCAGAACCGGTGTCACGCGGGATGCGTTGCTTCCAGCGCGGATGGTGCGTGACGGGCAGCGCGCCGCCCATGATCGCGTCCACCAGTTCCGGCTCGGGAACGTTCGCGAAGCCGAGGCACTCCGACGCGAAGCGGACGTTCGTCTGACGCAGTTCGGCCGGTGAACGGAGATAGGCCCCGATGCCGTAGTAGTGGCTCACGCCCGCGTTGGCCTGGAACGGCAGGACTCCGCCGCTGGGACTCGAAGGGACGTAAGCGGTCGTTGGGTGATGTTGCTCGCACAGTGCGGGCAGGCGCGTCGCGAACCAGTCGTTCCGCCAGAGTTCGCGCGGCATCCCGAGCATCGCGGCCTGTTGCTCGATCTCACTGCTGCCGCAATAGACGGCGACGCACGGATGCAGTGCGAGTCGTTGCAGTTGATACGTCGCTTCGGCGGTGATGTTGTTCAAGAAGGCTTCGTCGCCGACCGGGTAGTCCATGTTGGCAAACATGAAGTCCTGCCAGACGAGCAGGCCGAGTTCATCGCACAGCCGATAGAAGAGATCGCTTTCGTAAGTCATCGTCCCGCCGATACGCAGCAGGTTGGCCCCGGCATCGCGTGCGAGCGTCAGATCGTGACGCAGCGATTCCTCGGTACCGTTCAGTGTGAAGATGTCTGAGACCGTCCAGCAGGCTCCGCGACAGTAGATCGGATCGCCGTTGAGAATGATTCCGAAACCATCGCCGGTCTCAACGCGCACGTCGCGAAAACCAAGTTTGCCGCAGCCAATGACGTGGCTGTTGGAACCGGCCTCGACAATTAGATCGCACGCGAACAGCGGCTGGTCTCCGTGCGTGTGCGGCCACCACAGGGGCGGGTTGGAGATGCGAAGCTCACCGCTGAGCGTCATCCCTTCCGAGTCTGTCTGAATCGCGGCGGATACTGCGTGTTCGCCGACTCGCAGAGTGACGTGGTCGATTGGAGTCAATGAGTGGACTCGCGCACGAAACGTCACGACGCCGGTCGTCCCTTCGAGGCGGGCGACCAACTGCACGTCGGACAGCCGCTCGGGCTGGCACTCCAAGCGGATGTCGCGCCACGGACCGATGGCGGGGACTGGCGGAGACCAGCCGGGAATGTGCCCAAGCAGCGTCGTGCGCTGCCAACGCAACTGTTGGTGCTCGACCAGATTGGTCTTCCAACGTGGACGCGGTCGTTTTTGTTTTAAGTCGGCGGCGAGGGAGCGGAAGCGGATCGCCAGTTCGTTGCTGACCCGCAGCAACGCGGTGACATCGAACTGGTAGCCTCGGAACATGTTGTCCGTGGAGAGAACGTGTTCGCCGTTCAGCCAGATATCGGCGAGCGTGGCCAAACCGTCGAAGCACAGCGTGTGTTGTTGGCCGAGCGCTTCGGCCGCGACCTTAAACGTCGAGCGATACCACCAATCTTGGCTGTCGATGTCCGTCGGCCGCTGCATGTCCCAGCGACCGGCGGCTCGCAGTGTGTTCGCCACGGTCCCTGGCACGGCGGCGGGCAACCAGTCGCTATTTGCGGTCGCGAATTGATCGGGGCGAGTGATGATTCCCGGCGTCTGCGCGCAACACTCCCATGCACCGAGAGACACCGGTGCTGTCTCGGAGAGTTCGCCTTGCACGGGAATGAGCGTCGTCGCCATGCGGTTGTTTCTCGTTTCACACGGCCAATGGTGGGACATCTCTGAGCGGGGTGGCGTCAGCCCCGCTCAGAAGTTTCATTGTCAGCCACGTTTTCTTGGGTGGTACTCACACGAATACCGCCTTCATCCCGTCAATCGCCGTCGCCCACGTCGTGGCCATTTGATCGAGGATCGACAGGTCCATCGGCTTCTTGCGAGCCATGGCGCGGGCGAGTTGGAACTGCATCGTTTTGGCATTGGCCGACAATTCGGAGAACGCGGCCGTCGGTCGTTCCAATTGCGAGATGCCTTGCGATTGGAGCCAACTCAAATACGCCGCGGCCACTTCGTAACAGGAGCCGAATTGTCTGAGCGTGGCGAACGAGTATTGATGGAAGGTCTCAATCGGTTCAGTCGCGAGCCATCGCAGGTCGGCTTCAAAGCGCGGCTTGAACTTCGCGAATGGATTGGCTTCCGGCAGCAGCGGCAGTTGACGGCGCAACAGTCTTAACGACGCTTGCAAGAGATCATCACCGGCCAATGGTGCAGTGGTCCGACGCTTCACGAACTCGGCGTAAGGCGGCAGCACGGTGGGATGCTTCACGCCTTCCAGGTTGAAGATGTTGACGAAGTCGTCGCCGTGCAGTTCGTAGTAGCCCTGCCCGTGGAGGTAGCCGAGACGCTGACCGTTCACGTCGATCTCAATCGCCGCGACGGTCGTCTTCTGGTGTTGAATCTTGTAGGCGGTTCCTGCTGTGTCGGGGAGATAGAACGAATCCAACTCGACCAGCACCGGCCGTCCTCGTCCGACCTGTTCTTCGACATGCGAGAGGACGGGCCGCCAGATGGCCAACTCTTGAACGTCCAGTCCGTACAGCTCCCACAAGTCGGCCAGAGGGAATTTGAAGAAGGTCCATTGATCCCCTTCAAAGTCGATGGCCAGCGTGAACGGCATCGCGGCGAGCGGTTCAAAGCCCCACGCATGCAGCAGCTCGATCCATAGATCGACGTAGCAATTCGTCTCCGCCCAGTTGCGTTCCTGAGTGTGCAGACGATGCCGCTGGTAGCTGCTCGGGTCGAGAGTGAGAACGCGCTGCGTCATAGTCAGGGCCATCTTTAATGTGTATCTGTGGCGTCTCAACGGCGTTTCGCCGCGCCGGCCCACCCTTCTGAAGAACAGACCTCTGCTTGCCTTCTCTGTGCCTCTGCGTCTCTGTGGTAAAATCCTCTCCCAGGAACGTCATCGAAGAAGGTTTACCACAGAGACGCAGAGGCACAGAGAAGGCGAACTGAGAGGAGAAGTGGAGAGGCTCTAAACCAATCTGCCCACCGTTCCACCTTCACGAGTGCCCCCCACGGGATCGGAATAACTACTTTGAAAAAGGCGATGGTCCAGCGTCATAGTCCCAGCTCATGCTTCACGTCGGCGGGCCAGCGATCGGGATGGAACCCGTGCGTTTTGAAGAGGGCGAGTGTGACTCGTTCCAAACCGAAGCCCATGCAGGCGGAATGGGCCACTTGGCCGTCGGCGGTGTGGATGCCGAACGCCTTGCCGAAATAGTCGAGGTGATAATTGCAGGACATGATCGCCGTCGGTTTCTCGGCGGTGGCGACCGGAATCACCATCTCGAACTTCAGGCTTTGTTCTTTCTGCGAGACGGCCATCACGCGCCCGCCGCGACCGAAGAACGGATCGTTGGCGACCACGCATTCCACATTCAATCCGGCCGCGTTCAAGATCTCTTTGCCCAGCTCCATCCAGAGGCCACGATGTGCGAGAGCCTGTTCGGGCGAGCCGAGTCTGACGGCTTCGTGCATCCGGAACATCTGCATCCGACACGGGTCAATCGACGGTTCGTGGCGAAAGACGAACGAGCGGAGATCGACCGTGCGGCCTCCTTCACGAAGCGTGCCGGTGGCCGTTGGATAGAGCGGGTAGCAGGTGGCCGGTGTCAGCATGAGCTGCGTCGGCTTGAGATCCTGCGTCCAGTCCTCGCCGTCGGCCCGTTTCTGTAAGAGGCCCAAGTGATCGCGTTCGTTGCCGGTGAAACTGTGGATGGACCCCATCAGATCGGGAAAGCTCTCGATGTGACTGGTCTTCAAATAATGCTGCCGGTTGAGCACGCCGGGAAAGCGAATGACCTCGGCGTTGAGGTGCGCGCTGCGGCGAGTGATGGACTGGTCGAAGCCTTCGAGGACTCGCTCGAACACGCCGCTGTGTCCGTAGACACCGGGCACACCCGATGGGATGAGCAGTCCCGCGTCGGTCAGTTGATCGAGGAAGCCTTGGTACGCCGCCGTCAGTACTTCGTGTGAGAGACACATAATTAGAACGCCTCCTTGTGAACCATCAGCATCGTGGCATTGAGTTTTGTAATGCGGTCGTTGTTGACCATCAGAGCCGCTCCGTAGGCGTCGCGCAGATGCCGTGCGAGGCTGAACTTGGAGTCATTGCGGTAGCCGGAGATGCCGCAGATCAGCAGGGCTTGGCCGACGATCTCGACGATCCGCTGCGAACAGGTCACCTTGAGGTTGTTCGTGCGGATGGAGAAACCGAACCCACGAAAGGCTTCGGGATCGTTCTGCTTGAGCAGTTCGTGATATTCGCGGGTGAGGCTCTGCACGTTGTGTCGCATCTCTTGCAGCACACGATCGACTTCGGCGAGACGAATGGCGGAGATCGGTGTCTCTCCGGGCGTCTTGCGAGCCTCGGCGCGAACGAACGAGCGGGCCAGATTGACCGCGTCGGCTGCGATCCCCGTCCAAAGCGAACACCACACGATGTGCGAGTACGGGTGCATCGTCTGCGTGAGAATCTCATCGAACGGTGTCGGCATGATCTGGGCGACATCGCCTGCCGCTGTCAGCGTGAAGCCGGAACTGCATGTGCCGCGAAAGCCCATCGTGTCCCACGTCGAGAGTGGTTCGGCGGTGAACTCACCGCGCCGCACCAACACCTGCACCTGATCGCTGGCAGGTGACTCGGGTGAGCGGCGGCACGTTACGAAGATGTCGTCGGCCGTCCCACCGTAAGAGATGACGGGCGCCTTCTTGGTCAGTTTGAATTCGCGGCCACTGACTTCGATCGCACAGACGCTCGACCGCAAGTCGCCGCCAGTTCCGATCTCGGTCGTGGCGGAAGCCATCAAGCGTTGGTCGGCCACCAGCTCCCACAAGTAATTGCGGTAGTAACTCGAATCCTGCGCGTGATGCACGACGCAGGCGACTTGAATGCAGTGCATCGCATAGATCATCGCGGACGAACCGCAGTATTGGCCGAGGGCTTCACAGACCTGGCCGATCTGCACGATGTTGAGTCCCATCCCGCCGAATTCGGTCGGAACATAGGCACTCAGTAGCTTGGTGTGACGCAGCGCTGCGAAGGCTTCTTTGGGGAAACGCGCGTCGCGGTCAACCTCCGCCGCATGAACGGCGAGGACTGTTTTGCCAACGGCATGCACCTGTCGGAGCAGTTCGTCGAAGTCAAATCCAATGTCAATCGCGGTGTTGAGTTCGAGGGTTTTCATGAGCTTCTCGGGGAGCAGTAGGAGTCACGGTGAGCCGGGTGGCGTCAGCCCTCGGGCTTCTTCGTAACAGGAATCCGGGGGCTGACGCCCAATGGAACTTTCTTTAGGTAGCGGAACGGCGCGAGCCGTCCGGTGAAATACAGAAAAACTCAACGAAACCGGACGGCTTGCGCCGTTCCGCTAACTCAGAGAACTTCAAAGTGAGTGCCATTGGACTGACGCCGCCCGGCTCACCTGGAATGATTGATCGACGACAGTGCGAGACCTACGTGGCAAGTTGCGAGACGGCTCCCGAGATCGAGGCAATGCTGTTGAACGTCTTGCGACTCAGCATCGACTCGGGAAATTCGATGTTGAACCGGTCTTCTAGCGCGAGCATGATCCCGACCGTGGCGAGCGAGGTCAGTCCCGCGCTGTACAAGTCGCTCGTCGTATCGAGTTCGAAGACATCGACCGACAATCGACCTTGTTGAGCCACGATCTCGCGGATCGCCTGCACGTCATTCAGCAATTTCGTTTCGATGTCGCTCACGATGTCACTCACTTCGGATTCGGTTCACAGAGAACGGGTTTGCCAACTGTTCGGCCACCTCACGGTGACGATGCGTTTCAAGCTAGCTCGTGTTTTTGTCTGAGGACGAAATCGACGTGGTTTTCTCGCAACTTCCCCCTCCACGGATTCCGTTTCATCGACACAGCCGGAGTAATCGGAACGGCGAGATTGAGTCGGGCCGCACGAAGTCGGCTTTTCGCATTCGTCACTCAGGTTTAGCCGGTGCAAAGCGTCAAACCGGCGGCTATTTTTCGCCACGCTGGGCCACAATGACTGAATGTCTCTTCGGGGCTGGGGCGGTGTTGTTCAAAACACGCTCATCACGCCGAGAGGAGACCGGGGCTGTAGTTTTCCAACGAAGCGGTGCGTGACGGATGGGGCAGCAAAGCAGTACTGCGATTCAACAGAGTCTTCGCATCGATGCGTTGTGTCGACAGTTTGAGACCGAGTGGACTCATGATCACCGAGTCTCGCTGGAGAAGTATTACGATCGTGCGGAACCGAGTGATCGGGCGGACCTCTTGCCTGAACTGGTCGCCATCGAAGTGGAACTGCTGTTTCGAGCCGGTGAGACGCCCGTGCTCCAGCCGTACCAAGACCGGTTTCCGGACGAGGCCGTGCGGATTGCGGAAGTCTTCGCGGAAGTTGTCGATGACTTGACGAGCCAGTGGCGCAGGGCGGGCCAAGTCATCATTCCCGAGAATTTGGGCGACTATCGCATCGTGCGCGAGATCGGTCGCGGTGCGATGGGGGTCGTCTACGAGGCCGAACAGCGTTCGCTCAAGCGGCAGGTCGCACTCAAGGTGCTGCCAGCGGCGCTCGGTTTAAGTGTCTCGCGACTGAAGCGGTTTCACCGTGAGGCTCAGGCGGTGGGGCGACTGCACCACAGCTACATCGTGGACATTTACGGAACCGGCGAGCAGGACGGGATCCATTACTTCGCCATGCAGTACGTCGAGGGGCAGCCGCTCAGCCAATTACTCGACGAATCCAATTCTGAGGCGAGCGTTTCCGCAGGCGCGCTTCTCGAACGGGCGCAGGCCGTCGCGAAGGTGGGTTCTCAAATAGGACAGGCATTGCACTACGCGCACCAACGGGGCGTGCTGCATCGTGACGTGAAGCCCGCCAATATTTTGCTCGATCAGAGCGGCAACGCCTGGTTGACCGACTTCGGTCTGGCCAAGTTAAAGCAGTCGGAAGACGAGAGTTTGTCGCGCGATGGGGACGTGGTCGGAACGCTGCGTTACATCGCTCCGGAGTCGGTGCGCGGTCAGGTGGACGAGCGGAGCGACATCTATAGCTTTGGCCTGACGCTGTACGAGTTGATCTCTCACCGACCCGCGTTTACGGCGAAGGATGTCTCGGAGAGTTTGCATTCGTTGGCTGTGCGCGAGCCGGAGCCGCTTAATCGACGGCGTCCCGGTGTGCCGCACGATCTGGTGACGATCATTCACAAGGCCCTCGACCGCGAACCGTCCTCGCGCTACCAAACTGCTGGAGCGATGGCCGACGACTTGCAGCGGTTCTTAGACAACGAACCGATTCACGCCCGACCGCACTCTCTGACAGAACGTTTTACACGCTGGGCCGGGCGCAACCGTGAACTGGCGACCTCACTGGCTGCGGTGACTGTGCTGCTGCTGGTCGGAATCTTCGCCTCGACGTACGCCGCCCTGCATTTTCAGGAGCAGGGACGGCAACAACGCTGGCTGATCAAGGCCAATGCCGACGCACTGCTCATCAATACGAAATCCAACGTGCGAACTTCAGAACTCGCCGCGGAAGTGGCCCGCGAACGTGACGCCACGCAGGCCGCGTTGAATCTGGCGAATGTGACGATGGCGGACATGTACGCGGCCTACGGTCTCCATTCCGCCGAAGACGGCAATGATCGCGAAGCCGTGCTCTGGTTTGCCCACGCGCTGCTGAAGTCGAAAGACGATCCGGAACGCCTCCGCGCCAACCGCCTGCGTTACCAAACCTGGTCCCGCCAGATCAGCCGTCCGATTGCAGTCGTCCAGAATCTTCGCCAAGTCAACCGCCTGGCGTTTCACCCGAGCAATCGATTCCTCTTGTCTCAGTCCTTCCAAGCTGGGCAGCACGACACCGTGTTGGACGTGTCCACCAACTCGGTTCGCAGTGAACTGCGGACGATGGCTTGGACGCCCGATGGACAAGTTCAAGCGTACGCTAAAGAACTTGCCGTGCATGTCGCCGACTTTCCGTCATTGGCGGATCGATTGGTCATCCCCTTGGGCGAGCGTGCTCACCTCGTCGCGTTCGACCAGAAGGCCGAGCGACTGGCAGTGGCCTGCGAGCAGTCGGTTCACCTTTTCAATCCGCTGTCCGGAGCGACACTCAGCCCGGGGTGGAAACTGTCCGATCCTCCGCGGCACCTGGCGTTCAGTCCCGATGGCAAGTGGCTGTTGGTCGTGACGGACAAGAATCGCTTTCACGTCTATCGAACAGATCAGACGGAATCTGAGCCTTGGTTCAGCGACACGCATCACTCGGAGAGCGGGGGCTGGAGCCAACTCTGGCCGCAATTCACGCAAGAGAGCTTGGCCTTGGTGGCTGTTCAAGAGCCTTCACGGCTTGTCGCCTGGGACTTGAGTACGCGGCAGATCGCGTTTGTCGTCCGTGAAGGTGTTGGGACGGCATTTTGCCTATTGCGCAAGCCAAACGACAACATCTTGATCCGAGGCGGTAATGAACTACCCGAACTCCTCTTTCTGCCGCAGCTCCGTCGTGACAACTTGTCTTCCGCAGACGCGATCGACGCCGGACAGGACAGCGGATCACTGAGTTTGACTCTCACACCTTCAGGACGCGAACCGTGGACTCCGGGCCAACGCCCTCCCCTGACTGCCGCCTTTCACCCGGAGAAACCGAGTCTGGTTTTGGCCGGCTCTGGTGCGACGGTCGAATCGTTCCACTATGACCGACGCGAGCGGGAATCGGTCGTCGCCATGCATCCCCCCGGCGTCCTGTCATTGGCCTACTCCGCCGACGGCCAACGGCTCGCCACCGCCGGCTACGACGACGACGTACGCGTGTGGGAGCTGCCCCTGGATCCCCGGATCTGGGCGATCCCCAACGCGGAGGATTCGTATTCATTGCGACGCGGAAAGTTCCGAGCGGATTCCCAACGACTGCTCGTGCATACCCAATCGGGAGTTCAGGTTTTCGATGTCGCCGATCAAAGTCCCGTTTCCAAATCATGGGACATCAACTTGCTCGCGGATGCCGAATTTGGAGAGAGCAACACCCTCATCACACTGAGCGCCACAAAAACGGGCGATGCGGAGGCCAACCCTCAAGGTGGTCAGATCGACATCTGGAGCATTGAAACCGGCGAGCGTCTCCAGACTGCGGCGATTCCGTCTGCGCCTCAGCTTCGTGGCCTGCAACGATCCCGCGATGGAGCAACATTGGCGGTGCGCGCCACCGACAGTCGGACCTACTCACTTGAGACCGCGACATTGAAGGCGCGAAGGACCGTAAACGATTCCGGATTACTGCCGGGACGGGATGCGCCGCACCCCATTGGCGACTGCATCAGCCCGGATGGCCAAACGCTGTTGACTCACACTGGCCACGAGCTGCAATGCCACTTGTGGAAGACTGAGACCGAAGTTCCTTTCGGTTCTTTGACTCACGACCAACCGATCCATAGTGCAGTTTTTTCTGGCGACAGCCGCCGCATCGCCACCAGTTCTGTCGATAAGACGGCCCGCGTCTGGGATGCCACTACGGGTCTCGCCTTGTCTCCGCCGCTCGTTCATCCGACGTGGGTCTACTCGATCGAGTTCTCCGCAGACAATCGCTTTCTGCTCACCGTGGCCAAAGATGCTTCGGCACGTGTCTGGGATTTGAGTACCCACGAACTGGTCGGAGCCGCGATGCAAGGACACTTAGACATCGCCGCTCGCTTTCGGCCTCGAACAGGCGAAGTCATCACGGTCGATGCCGATGGTCTGGTCGATGTCTGGGACTGGCGGCACTCGCGGCGACTTTGCCCTTCCAGAAAACTTCGATTGCCCCGGCTGTTTGCCTATAACGGTCAGCGGCACCTCGCGATCAGTCCCGATGGCCGATTCGCCTATGTCGGCGGAAACGGCACCGTTCACGTCATCAACCTCGACGAACTCGATGAGGTGGACACACGATCCGCCGAGTCGATCCTGCTCGAAGCGGAAGTTCTCTCGCACACGCAACTGCTCGATTCCAGCACGCCCTCACTGCTGTCGAACGACGCCTGGCTGAAGCGTTGGAAAGCTTGGCACGCTGCGGAACGGCAACGCCAACCGTGACCGAGTTAGCAGCCTGTTGAAAAACGGGTTCATCCGAGGTTTTGGGGGGATGATGATTTCAGTGAGACGGGTGCTGTCGTCAGCTTTCATCCCTTCAGGATGAAGAACCGGGCAGACCTCTGTGATGCTTCGATTTGCGATCCCCCTAAAACCTCGGATGAACCTTCTTTTCCACCTGACCGGTTGTTGGCAGAACATTCGTCGCGGAATTTGCAACAATCGCTGATCTATTGCAACCAAACATCAAAACAACAAAAACAAGAGCTGACTTTTTGTCAACAATCATCGAAACGTTTCCAACAATCGCTTAAATGTTTCCAACAATCGATGAAATGTTGTCAACAATCACTGACATGTTTCCAACACTCGATGACATGTTGGCAACAATCGCTTAAATGTTTCCAACAAGCGCGGAAATGTTGTCAACAATCAGAGAATGGTCAACGCCAAAGGTTTCTGCCTCGCTGACAAGCTGTAGGGTGGGTCTAGTCTTCGAGGCCCACCGTAAGTCGTTTGGTAGTCGGTGGGCCTCGAAGACTCGACCCACCTTCCTGAGGAACAGACCTCTGCTTTCCTTCTCTGTGCCTCTGCGACTCTGTGGTTCAATCCCTCTTGGTGGAACGTCATCAATGAAGGTTTACCACAGAGGCGCAGAGGCACGGAGAAGGGGAAGCGAGAGAAGAGGTAGACAGGGCACCCCAACCAACCTGCCACCGTTCCTCACTCACGAGAGTGCCCCACGGGAACGGAGGAACTACTGTGAAAAAGGCGATCGCCCTGCCAAGTGCCACGGTCACGGAGCTTCGGCGTGGCCGTGAGAATGAGAAACAGCCTTCACTTTCACACACGGCCACGTCGAAGCTCCGTGACCGTGGCACCCGAAATTGACAAAGGCGATGGCCCAAGGTGAGCAGCCTCCCACCGTGACAATTGCCGCCCCTCACGGTAAACCCTCGCGGGATCATTGAGCGCGGGAATTCCAGTCACACCAAGGGACGCCATCATGCCGGACAAGCTGCGAGTGGGAGTCATCGGCCGCACGGGGAAGGGGAACTACGGGCACGGTCTGGACACGGTGTGGACCGACGTGCCGCAGTGTGAAGTCGTCGCGGTCGCCGATGAGCAGGAGGCCGGGCGGCGTGAGGCTCAGAAGCGGACGAAGGCTCCCGTCGCGTACGCCGACTTCCGCGAGATGCTGGACAAGGAACGGCTGAACATCGTAGCGGTCGCTCCGCGCTGGATTGACCAGCACCGTGAGATGGCTCTCGCAGCGGCCGAGCATGGCTGCCACATCTATATGGAGAAGCCGTTCGTCCCGACGCTGGCTCAAGCGGATGACGTGATCCGCGCGTGCGAGATGCGGCATCTCAAGCTGGCGCTGTCGCACCAAACGCATTACTCGCCGACGAACGCTGTCATCCAGAAGCTGATCGCGGCGGGTGAGATCGGCGAAGTGCTCGAACTGCGCGGTCGTGGCAAAGAGGACGCGCAGCGCGGCGGCGGTGAAGATACGTGGGTCCTCGGCTCTCACATTCTCGACCTGATGCGACTGTTCGCGGGTGAGGCGACAAGCTGCTTTGCAACGGTCACGGCGAAGGGGCGACCGATCACGGCCGCCGACGTTGTCGAGGGGAATGAAGGGATCGGGCCACTCGCGGGGGATGCGGTTCATGCGCGGTACTCGTTCGCGAACGGCGTCGTCGGGACGTTCGATTCGGTGCGCGGCGCGGGAGGCAACCCGTCACGCTTCGCTCTGCAAATCCTGGGGAGTCGCGGTGTGATCGAGCTGAGCACCGGATACCTCGCCCCCGTCTGGCTGCTGAAAGACGCGAGCTGGTCGCCCGGCCGAAGCGGAGCCAAGTGGCAGCCGATCACCTCGCAAGGAATCGGCCAGCCCGAGACGCTCAAGGGCGAGGGCCTGCACGGCGGCAACGTCGCCGCTGTTCACGATCTACTCGATGCCATCGACAAGGATCGTCAGCCACTGTGCAACATGTACGCGGGCCGCTCGGTGGTCGGCATGATCGCCAGTATTTTTGAATCACAGCGAGTCGGCGGCCCGGTCGCGCTGACACTCACACGCCGCGACAACCCGTTGACGGAGTTGAAGTGATGATTGAACAAGTTCCCGTCTCTCCCCTCGATCCGCGCATCGGTCGTCCGTTGGAAGACCTCGACACGCCGACGTTGTTACTTGATCGCGCGGCATCGGATCGCAACCTCGCCCAGATGGCGGCGTTTTTTCGAGACCGCTCGGCGAAGCTGCGGCCTCATTTTAAGAACCACAAGTGCGTGACTCTGGCCCAACGCCAACTGGCATTGGGCGCGGTCGGCATGACGTGCGCGAAGTTGAGTGAGGCCGAGATACTCGTTGAACACGGGATCGACAACGTGCTGATCGCCAACCAAGTCGTCGGCGCGATCAAGTGCGAGAGGCTCGCTCGACTGGCGCTGCGGGCGAAAGTCAGCGTGGCCGTCGATCACATCGAGCAAGTGCTGGCGATCTCCCGCGCGGCGACGACCGTCGGTTCGACGGTGTTCCTGTTGATTGAGGTCGATATCGGGATGGGGCGCTGCGGTGTGTCGCCAGGACAACCGGCGGTCGAGTTGGCTCGCCGCATCGTCGATCTGCCGGGAGTTCACTTTGCCGGTTTGCAGGCGTACGAAGGACATCTCGTCAACGTCCTCGATCGTGCGGAACGAACAACGCGCGCACGAGCCGCCATGCAGCAAGCGGTCGAAACGCGGCGGTTCCTCGAAGTGGCACGGTTGCCCGTCGGCTGCGTGAGCGGCTGTTCCAGCGCGACCTATGACAGCACGGGCGCGATGGACGGAGTGGATGAAGTCCAGGCGGGAACCTACGCGACGATGGACCGCCAATACCAACGCCTCGCACCCGAGTTTGAAGTCGCACTGTCGTTGCTGGTCCGCGTCATCAGTCGCCCGACCTCGACCCGCGCTGTGTTGGATGTCGGCGTGAAAGGAGCCGGGGCTGAGTTCGGCGTGCCGTCGATCCGCGATTTCCCTGAAGCTCAAATCCCTGTGTTCATGGCCGAAGAACACACCGTCGTGCAGCCGTCCCCCGACTGGCGCATCGGCCAAGTGCTGCATCTCATCCCCAGCCACGCCTGTACCACCTGCAACCTACATCGCGAACTGATCGTTCACGAGAACGGCCAAGTCGTCGATGTCTGGCCGATCGAGGCGTCAGGCCAGTTGACGTAGGGGCAGCGCATCAAAAACTGACAGGATTGGGGTGCCACGGTCACGGAGTCTTCGACGTGGCCGTGTGGCGATGGAGAACGCGCTCCACACTCGCACGGCCACGTCGAAGACTCCGTGACCGTGGCACCCGAGACCCAACATTTCGCGACAGCCATTTATTGATGCTCCGCCCCGTAGCAGCCTTTCAAAACGGGAGGACAGGCGGACAGGCGTCCCGCAGACTCGGATCAACCGTGCTGATCGGCACATCGTCCGTCGCGACCAAGCAATTCTTTTTGTCTCGCCAAATCACGCTGATGCCCTTCGGCAGATTCTGCCGACTGTCCCGCGATACGGGGTTTGCCAATCTGCGGGAGGAGTGCGTCGTGCATCAAGATCAACGAATCGGGCTGGCGTTGGGTGTGCTGCTGTTGGGTGCGGCGGGAGCGTTCTTCTTTCGCAACGATGCGAAAACCGGAACGGCTTCGCCTCGCCTGCAAACGGCCAAGCGACTGGATGCTCAGATCGCTGAGAAGTCGATCGCGCCGTATTTGCAGGGGATTGAAGAGGTCGATGAACCGCCACGGACAGCGGCGCGAGCCGTCTCAGGACGAAACGGCTCGTCGTCTCAAAGAGACGATGGATCGCTGCCCGGCAATGACTCACCCGATCTCTTCTTGGACGACTCGCGCGAGCCGTTCGATGTCTCGACGCACAAGTCCCGCACGGAGCGGCAACACGGCACGGACGATGGCATTCCCGATCTGGCTCCGATTCCAATCCCCGACAGCGACGAGATCGTGGCCAGCGAGACGACTTCGCGCCGAGATGACTCGGTGGGCGGCACGGCTGTTGGAAAGACGCACGTCGTCCAAAAGGGCGAGACGTTGTCGTCCATCGCTGCCAAACAACTCGGCAGCACGAACCGGTTCATCGAGATTTATGAAGCTAACCGCGATCAGTTGAAGGACGCGAACGGTGTCCGCGTCGGCATGAGCCTGCGCATTCCTGCTCGCGCTGCGGCCAAGTCCCCCAAGGCCACATCGCCGAAGAGTCGATCCGATTTGTTGGGCAACTCCGCCCCGCCGTTGCTCGGGCCGAAGTCGACTCCCGCTGAAGCCGATCCGTTGTCCGCACGAGACACGGTGATCGAGTCTCCCGCGCCGCGCGGCGGAACGGGGGCCGCTCCTGCGACCGGTTCGTCGAAGAAGTTCGTTCCGGCAGCACGACCTCCGCTAGGGACGCGTCTTCCGGGACAACAGACGGATGCTGGCGATCCCAAGAATCAAGCCGGGCGTCGCCTGAGCCAACGTCCACCGGACGAAGCGGGCGGCAAAGTCGCTCGGTGAAACGTCCGTTGTCTGGTGACCGGCAGCAGAAAAAGTAGACCGGTCACTCCGTGACCGGAGTCTTCGAGTCACGGAGTGACTCGTCTACGTTGGTGTCAGGATCGACTCAAACGAGTCGCCAACCTGTCGCACGCGAGTCTTCGCCTCTCTTTGCATCGTGAACGAGCGCCTCCTAGAATGCCGTCGAGATTCGCGTTTGGATCATCGCGAGCAACTGAAACCGGTTCCCTCAGGAGACATTCGATTATGGCCTTCACTCTTCCCGCATTGCCCTACGCTCCGAACGCTTTGGAGCCGCACATCGACGCGAAGACGATGGAGATTCATCACGGCAAGCACCATCAAGCCTACATCAACAACGCGAACGCCAAGCTGGAAGCCCACCCGGCACTCGCCGCCAAGTCGGTGGAAGCGCTGATCTCGGACTTGGCCTCCGTTCCCGAAGACATTCGCACTGTGATTCGCAACAACGCCGGTGGCCATGCCAACCATTCGTTGTTCTGGACGGTGATCGGTCCCAACGCGGGAGGTGAACCGACCGGAGACCTCGCCGCCGCGATCAACTCGGCATTCGGCAGCTTCGCCGCGTTTAAAGAGAAGTTTGCCGCCGCAGCCACCACGCGGTTCGGCAGTGGCTGGGCTTGGCTCTCGTTCGACAAGGGCCAGGTCGTTGTCGAAAGCACCGCCAACCAAGACAGCCCGCTGATGGAAGGCCGCACCCCGTTGCTCGGCCTCGACGTGTGGGAACACGCCTACTATCTCAACTATCAAAACCGTCGTCCTGACTACATCGGTGCCTTCTGGAACGTCGTCAACTGGACCGAAGTCGCCCGACGATTCGCGGAAGCGAGCAAGTAGTCGAAGCGGAGAGCGTCCGCTCTTCCCGCAGCCCATTGCACGCCGCTGTCCTTCAGGACGGCGGCGTGTTTTCGTTGGAGGGGACTAATACGCATCCCAAGAAATAACCGCGCGGTCGCATCTGCCAAGACTTCGGAAGTCTGTCGAGCGCGACTATTTCTTGGGGTGCGTATTAGACGCGCGGCAAGAGAGAGTAGACCGGTCACTCCGTGACCGGAATCTTCGAGTCACGGAGTGACTCGTCTACGTTGGGTTAGAGATTTGTTGCCGAACGCCTTATCGATGGCCACACGCAACAGGCAAGACGGGCAAGACGGGCAAGAGTGCCCGTCGCTACGGGCTACAACTGGTTGAGGAACTGCGAGAAACCGTTGTCTTCGTCGTCTTTGGTTTCGGCGCCAGGTTCACTCGAAGCGGGTGGCGCGAACGACAGCGTTTGCGCGCTCGAGTCCGTCACAGCCGATTCAATAAAACCGAAGCCCAAGTCCAATGATCCCTGCTCGGGAACATCGACCACATCACCGCTTTGCTCCATCGTCGGCAGGAAAACACCGGGGGCAACGGCGGCGGACGATGTTGGTTTTGGCGCGGGACTGCTCTTGGCCGCGCGTCCAAACATCGAAAACAGCGACTTCAGCCCCCCCTTCTTTTCGCCAGTCGATGCGGACGATGGCGACTCGTCCGCCGAGGGTTCGGCGTCATTCGTGGACGAAGCACCGAAGTCGAAGAGCGGGGCCTCGCTAGCCGCAGCCTCTTCGTCATGAGAGGTAAACCCGGTAAACAACATCTCAGTCGGCACCGCGACCGAAGCGGCGGAAGGAAACTCGACGGCGGCGGCAACGGGCACAGTGGCAACAGCGATTGGGACTGCGGTTGCCACGACAGCAGCCGCCACAACGGGCTTGCCAACAACCGGCACCATCACCGGAGCTGCCACAACGGGACGCGATACAGGTTTGGCCACCTTCGGTTCCGCGACGGGGCGTGCTTTTGATGGGGGGGCAGCCGATGGCGGACTTGGAGGAGCTTGTGGAACGACGGCTTGGGTGACGGGAACGATCAACTCGGTAGACGACATACCGCTCGCGATTGGCGGTGAGGTTCGAGACAACATCATTGTCAGACTGGTCGAGGCGACGTAATCGACTTGGAACTCAGCCGGTCCCACAACGAGTGTGGCTCCCGGCGCGATGGAGGTCGGTTGATGAGGTGGCAACATTTTGCCATCGACCATCGTCCCGTTGGCACTCCCCAAATCTTCCACGTAAACCGTGTCGTTCGCGAGAGTGATGCGACAGTGGGCGCGGCTGACTTGGCTGGATGCAATCTTCAAATTGCACTCGGTGCTGCGACCGATCAGCGTGACGGGGAGCAGTTTGACCTGCTTGACGTTGGCCTTGTCGTGAAGAACCTTCAATCGGGCCTGCATGACGGACTCGTTTTCGTGCGGTGGCGAACGGATCAAGAATGAAAGTACGCGGCGGGATCATAGCGTTGGATGGGCGAGCCACTCAAACCAAGCCGTCAGACACGAAGGGAATTTCAGTCCAAGTGCATCTCACGCGGCTCACTCTCCAGCCATGAAATCGCTGGTTGAAATCAGTGAAAAGTGCCTCCTGCCGAGTGTTCTCTGCAATTTTGCACTGATCACCTTTCACTTTGCACTCTCTGACAACAACTCCGCAGAATCCACAGACGTTGCGAATAGCGAAACCGAGTTCACTGCTCACTTGCGGTCCACCGTCAACGAAACCAGCCCGGTTCGCACACGAACCGGGCTGGAGAATTGAAACACGTTGAACCGTTTCAGGCTGCGGCCGAACCATCGAGTGGTTCCAACCGCATCTCGCCACGTACGACTTCCGGGGTGAGGATGTATTTCTGGCCGGGCGACAAGTCCGGCAGATCGTACATCACTTCAAACATCGACTCTTCGACGACCGACCTCAGGCCGCGGGCACCGGTGTCCTTCGACTTCGCGATCCGGGCGATCTCACGCAGCGATTCCGGAGTGAACTCCAGTTCTGCGTTCTCCATCTGGAAGAACTTTTGATACTGCTTGACCAGCGAGTTCTTCGGCTCGATGAGAATCCGAGCGAGGTCGTCTTCTTCCAGGGGCGACAGGGCACTGACGACCGGCAGACGCCCGACCAGTTCGGGGATCATCCCGTACTCGATCACGTCGTCGGTGCAGGCTTGGCCGAGCAACTTGCCAGCACGAGCCTTCAGCGGGTCTTCGACTTCAGCCGCACCGAAGCCGATCGTCCGTTTGCCCATTCGCTTGGCGATGATGTCTTCCAACCCGACGAACGTGCCACCGCAGATGAACAGAATGTTTGTCGTGTCGAGCTGAATGTATTGCTGCTCGGGATGCTTGCGTCCCCCTTGCGGCGGAACGTTGGCGACTGTTCCTTCGAGCATCTTCAGCAGCGCCTGTTGCACGCCCTCACCCGACACGTCGCGGGTGATCGAGACGTTCTGCGAGGTCTTGCCAATCTTGTCGATCTCGTCGATGAAGATGATCCCGCGTTGAGCCGCTTCGACATCGAAGTCGGCCGCGTGGAGCAGCTTAAGCAGCAGGTTCTCGACATCCTCACCGACGTAGCCCGCTTCGGTCAGCGTCGTGGCGTCACCGATGGCAAACGGGACTTGCAGCAGACGCGCCATCGTTCGCGCCATCAGCGTCTTGCCCGAGCCAGTTGGCCCGATCAGCAGGATGTTCGACTTCTCGATCTCGACTTCGTTATCGACATCAGCCGTCGCCATGAGTCGCTTGTAATGGTTGTGAACCGCGACCGAGAGGATCTTCTTCGTGCGATCCTGACCGATCACGTACTGGTTCAGATGCTCGGTGATCTCACGCGGACTGGGGACGCGGTTGAACAGCTTGGTCGATGTCCCACGCCGCTTCCGTTCCTGATCCAGAATGCTCTGACACAGCTCGATGCACTCGCCGCAAATGTAGACCTCATCCGGTCCCTCAACGAGCGGCCCGACTTCGCGGTAGCTCTTGCGACAGAATGAACAGTTGGCGTTTTTCTTACCGGTCGCGCCGCGTTTGCCGGTGGACATAAAATCGCGTCCCGAAGTCATTAGCTTTCCTTCAACGCTGCCGAGGGGGTTTCGTCGGTGAGTAACTCGATGATGAAAGCAAGCGGCGCGTCCTTGGCCCTAGCCCTGCCATGATTCTTCAGCGACGTTCGTTCAGACCCATCCTCGAGCCTGCGTGTCGATCGTCTTGTCGTGGCCTGTCTTCCCGATGTCTCGTCTTCTTAATCTCTGATCCACTCGTCGTTCGTCAGTGCTCAATCCAATTCCGTCTGATCTGACTCTGCACGATCCGATCGTGCTTGATCCAATTCTGTGCGATCCGTCAGGTCTTCTGTTTCCGACTCCATCGTCGGCGATTTCTCGCTCGTACTTGACTCGTCCACCGTGGCGTTGCGTGGTCCCACCATTTGGCCGCTTGGCGAGGCCCTTCCGGCAGATTTCGCTGCTGTGGAAGGTCGCCGTCCTGACTGCGTTTGCGAGGCATGACCGGCTACCAACTGGCTCTTAATCAATCGGTACTCGTCCTCGGATATCCCACCCTGCCGATGCAAATCTCGAAACTGAGTGAGCATTTCCATGTGATCGTCCGCACGACCGTCATCTTCGCGAAACCATGCTCGCAACCGGAACAACGCCCACACGCCAATGCTGCCGACCAGCACCACCAAACCCCATTGCCACGGTGCGAGACTCCCGCCGAGCTGCCTCACCTTTTCCCAATTTACTTCGACCGCCAGCATGACCAACGTCCCCCGCCAAGATGCGTCTCGTCATCGCAGACCGTTGCGATGTCGAGGGGCCGCATTATGGCAGTTGACCTGTGCCGAGCAAGCGGCGTCGTCGTCAACGCAGAGCCATCGCCTTTTCAAGGTAGGAGGGTGGGGCCAGCTCGCTTCGAGCGCCGGCCCACCCTCGGGAATCGTCGAGAAATCATGGTGGGCCGGCGCGGCGAAGCGCCACTGTTTCCACCCGACAGCTTGAGCAACCGCAACTGGGCGATGGCCCAGTCGTCCACGTTGCTCAGGCAAAGCAGCATCCGTGCCAAGGCGTGGTTTGCTGAACGCACCTGATCGACTCAAGCGAATACGCGGGAATGTCATGGCGAAGCGAACGTCAAGCGGTATTGGCCTTCAAGTTCGCTCCGGCTTGGGACTCACCGCGATTGCAGGAATCGCACGTCAACCTTGTAGGGATTACAGGCGCGAAGCCTCGCGCGGCACCCCGACGCCTTGCGTGAGCCAACTCCTCACGCGCGATTGCCCGCCCCGCAGGGCCTTCCTAGAATCGTCCCGCTTTCCACACTTTCGAGAGCCATGCGAGACTTCACTCGCCGATCAAGACGATGTTCCGCGTTCACACCTCGCAGCCCGATCACGAACGGACCAATGCCATGAACTTTGACCAGAGGCTCGAACGCGCGATCGAACGCGGACAGCAACAACGTTCCGCTCAAGCACGCGAGCGGGCTGAGCGAGCCATGACCGAAGACGAGTGCAAGAATCTGCACTCCAAAGCACGACTCGAACTGTCGGAAGCAATTGAAGTCTGTCTGCGAAAACTCGTCGTCCACTTTGCCGGTTTCGATTTTCAGTCAATCGTGGGAGCGGACGGCTGGGGCGCGAAGATCTCACGCGATGACCTTGCACCCGGCGACGGCAAGCCGCTCAACAAGTACTACAGTCGGCTCGAGATGGTCATTCGTCCGTACTCGGCCAGCCGGATCGTGGAACTGATCGCACGCGGAACGATCCGCAACAAAGAGGTTCTCAGCCGCACGCACTACCAACAACTGGCCCAACTCGACTTGGACGGATTCCGCGACCTGATCGATCAGTGGATCCTTGAGTACGCTGAAAAATTCTCGGCCCGCGTTTGACCGGCCCCACTCTTCCCGAAGGACCACACTCCATGAGTCGTCACGAAAGTTTGCAGCGCGTTCTTGATCGCGGCTTGGTCGCCATCATTCGTGCCTCGTCCAGCGATCAGTTGGTCAACGTCGCGCGGGCACTCTATGAAGGTGGCATCGATATCATCGAAGTCACGTTCACGACGCCGGGCGTGGTGGAAGTGATCTCGGCCGTGAAGAAAGAGCTTGGGTCGAAGGTTCTGCTTGGCGCGGGAACGGTCCTCGATCCCGAGACGGCTCGAACGGCGATCCTTGCCGGTGCCGAGTTCCTCGTCTCACCGACCGTCAACCTCGAAGTCATCAAGTTGGCGCTGCGTTACGACAAAGGGATCATGCCCGGTGCGTACACGCCGACAGAAGTGCTGACTGCTTGGGAAGCCGGAGCCGACATCGTGAAGCTCTTCCCGGCCGATATCGGTGGCCCGGCGTACCTCAAGGCGCTCAAAGGCCCGCTGCCGCAAGTTCGGTTGATGCCGACGGGCGGCGTCAATTTGGAGACGCTCAAAGACTTCGTCAAAGCGGGCGCGTGTGCTGTTGGACTCGGAAGCCAACTCGTCGAGAAGGACGCGCTCGAACGAGGCGACTTCGACCGCATCCGCGATCTCGCCGGACAGTATGTCACGCTGATGAAGCAGGCGCGAGGATAGCAGCCTGTTGGAATTCCCTCGTAGGACGGGCACGCTTGATGTGCCCCGCCAAAAGTCGCCTTCATCGCTCCGCGTGAAGAGAGCCGAACGCGGAATGACGCAGTTTCCCGCGTATCCGGATCGTTGGTGACTCGGCTGACTTCACGCGGAGCGATGAAGGCGACTTTTGTCGGTCACGGCACTCTTGCCCGTCTTTCTCCGCGTGAACGGACTGCCAAAAAGCCGACGGGCGGGAGTGTCCGTCCTACGTCCCGCTGCACTGACTCACTCAAATCACGGTGAAGTCATCGGGACGGAAACCATCTTGCCGAGCAGCTCTTCGTCCTGCATCGGGTAGTTCCGAAACTGCACCGTGTAGTGCGCCTCGAACCACTCGCGGATGATCGGGATCGCCGCGTCATCGAACTCGGGACTGACGTGCTGAGTCGCGCCGTTGGCGCTGCTCCGAACTTCGCCTTGGTCGATGATGATTTCGCCCGATTTGAGGACGCAGCGCGGCAACTCGAACATCTGCTCGATGTCGCTATTCGGCGTATAGATCGTCACGTCGGCATCGGCTCCGGGGCCGAGATGCCCTTTATGTGTCAACCCGAGCATCTTTGCCGGAGCCGCCCGCGTGATGATCGCGATCTCGTTCAGCGTGTATTCGCGCGTGAGATCGGGCAGCACGCAGCGCGTGCGCACCGCTTCGGGCAGCGTGGCGAGAACCTCCGCGCGGCGAGTCCGATCCATGAGTAACGCGATGATCTGCGGGTACGCCAAGAACGACGCGCCGTTCGGATGATCGGTACTCATCGCGACTCGCCACGGATCGTCGATCAGCAGATACCACTCGAGGCCGATCGCCCATTGCAGGGCGTGAACCAGACTCTTCCGTCGGTACTTGATCGGCGCGATCCCGCAACCGCACTCCTGTTCAAGGTCGCAACTGAACCACGCGCCGCCAAGAACCCGATGCAGGTAATGCCCGAGCGGCCCGTCGCCCGTCATCGAACACGTCTGGCCAAACATCACTTGGCCGACATCGACGGTCAGGTTCGAGTGCGAGTTCACATAGTCCGCCAACTCGGGGACGCGCGAGCCAAACGTCGCCTGATCGTCGGGATCGCCCGCGTAGCTGTGATACTGAATGTGAGTCAGATGTCCGCGATGCCCCTCCAACGCGCGCATCGTTTCCAACGTGGTGGACCAATTACCGGGCATCCCGAGGTTGTTGCAGTGCAGATGCAGCGCGTGCGGCAACCGCAACTCATCGACCGCCGCCGCGAGGCCCCTCACGATCTGTCGCGGCGTCACGTCGAAGTGATCGACCGTGTCGTCCAACCCCGAAACATTGCCCAGCCCGCGACTCTTCCACACCTCAACCCCGCCCGGATTGACCGCCTTGATGGCGTAGCCCTTCGTCGCATTGAGCAACCAGCCAAGATACGCCTTCACCAGCTCCGGCTGCCCATTTTTGAGCTGCTGCATGACGAACTGGTTGTTTCCCGCAAGAACAAAAAATCCCTTATCGAGCAGCGGCGTGTCTTCAAATTCCTCATGTGCATGACGAGCGACCAGCGGCGGGATCGCCGCATCGAAGGCGGTCGTGTAGCCGAGTCCTGCGTACAGATAGCCCGTCGCAAACGTGGACGGACAACTGCCAGTCGTTCCCGAGCGAGCGATCTCGGTACGGTGCAACATCCGCGCACGACGCCGTTCCTCGGGCAACATCTTCCGCGCGGCGTTTACCTTCGGCCCGGCAATGTGACAGTGCATGTCCACACCTCCCGGCATGATCACCAAGCCACTGGCGTCGAGCGTGCGATCGGCCTTGGCGTGAGGATCGACCGGCGCGGCGACGACCTTGCCCCCCTCGATCCAAATGTCACGCACCTGACCATCGACGCCGTTGGTCGGGTCGTACACGGTCCCATTGCGAATCACGAGCAGCGACATGAATTGACCTAATCTCAGACCGTCGATCACGAGACGTTCTTGGTGAGCCGGGTACCGTCAGGCCCCGGATTCTTCATCGCGAAATCCGGGGCCTGACGGTACCCGGCTCGCCTGATTCGTGCTTGAGCGGGCGCGTCGCCGCTCAAGCGAGCCATTCGCGCAAGCTAGCCACTCGCAGTGTCTCGCGGCTGGCGAACGGTTCGCCGTACTTCGCATGGATGCTCCAGCCCCAATAGCGTGCCCGGTCGCGGATGTCATCGAGGGCCGTCGGGAACTCAGTCGAACGGCCGGTGATGAGCTGGCTCTCGAAGCAGCGAATGGCTTCCAGCTTCGCCTCGATTGCGTCGCTGATGTCGAACACGAACGCGGGCTGCGGATGAATTCTCAAATGGATGCTGAAGTAGTAGAGGACGCGCGGTGGCAAATACGGCTCGCCGGGCATGTCGCTGCGAGACAGCTTCGCCCAGAAGCGGGCGGCATCGACGAGGCTCGACGCGGCGATATGGTCCGGGTGGCTGTCCTCCCAGTACGGCGCGAGGATCAGTTTGGGACGTGTGATCCGGAAGACCGTAGCCAGTGCGCGACGCGCGTCGAGCGTCGGCTCCAGTGATCGGTTGGGCAACCCGAGATTGCGCCGCCAGTCGAGACCGAGAATCTTCGTCGCGGCGGCGGTTTCTCTCGCGCGAATCTCTAACGAACCGTGCGGCGTCGGCTCGCCCGTCGTCAGATCGACGACCCCCGTTCGCAGTCCCTCGCGCTGACAACGAATGAGCGTTCCGCCGACACCAATCTCGGCATCGTCGGGATGAGGTGCGACCACCAGAACATCGAGCGGAGCAGTGGGAGGTGTCATCGAAGGAGACTCAACGAGGGTTATGAAACGAGGGAGCGGGCCAAGTCATCAGGCGGGTGGCAAGACAGGGTTTACTCCCCACACCAACCCGCAGCGTGAGCGAGGATTCTCGTCGCTCGACTTTCGTCCTCGTTCACACTGCGGGTTGGTGTGGGGCAGACAACTCTTTCCGCTCGCCCTACGGGCTGCTCGGCAGCCCGAAACCATATCGACACATTTCAGCCATTCTGAGATAAGCCCGCGCGGTTCGACCGTCTCCGGCGTCAAGACCACAGGCCGGGATCGACCATTTTTGCACGCGGGAGTCTTTCAATGTTACTCGGTCCAGTCGCCCAGTTCGCCCTGTTGATCGCCGTTTCGACAGCGACGCTCGGTTGCTCTTCGTCAGGGATTGGCTTTGGAAAATCCAAACCGTTTGCCAAGAGCGAGCAGTGGGAACCGGACGTTGACGAACCCAAAGCCGACTGGCGATCCGACGCGGGCAAGATCGGTCGCGGCAATCGCCGGGCTGAAGGGGAAGACCCGCTCGACAAGATCCTTTGGTCAGATCAGGCTCGCGACATCAACCGCAACATGGGCTTCAACTGAGCGACGTAGGATGGGCACTTCGGCCCGTCCGGCTTTCACATTGAAGAGCAGACGGGCAAGAGTGCCCGTCCTCCAAATGGGACTGCTCCGCGTTCCTAATCCTCGTCGTCGGTCTCCGACTTCACTGCCCGCTTGCGAACGGCCTTTTTGAGCGGCGCGGCCTTCTCTTCGGTCCCATCCTTGGTCGCGAAGATGCGGCGGACCGATTCGAGCAGCACTTCCATCGGGAACGGTTTTCTCAGGTAGTCGGCCACGCCGAGCATCTCGGCGTACGCTTTGTGCCGTCCCCCTTCGTTCGCGGTGATCATGATCACGGCTGGCGGAGACTCCAATGTCTTGAGGAACTCCAGCACCGGAAAGCCCCCCATGCGCGGCATCATCATGTCGGTGATCACGAGGTCCGGTTTGATCGCTTCGATTTGACGTTGGCCTTCCACGCCGTTCTGTGCGTGGACGACGCGGTGCCCATTGCTCTGGAGAACTCCCATCAGCATCGCGGCAATTTCACGGTCATCGTCGATGATGAGGATCGTCTTGTTGGTCGGTTCAGCGGGCATCAGTCTCTCCACGAATGACAAGTGTGTCAGCAAGTCGCGCGGCATCGTAGGCCGCAGCCGCGCGAGGAACAAGCCGTTGAAACGCGACTCAACACGCGGCTCCAAAGAATGCCGCGATCCGTGCAACTTGAGGTCGCACGGATCGCGAGTCACGTGTGGCGGCGGTCTACTTCTTGGCCTTTTTGAGCGTCATCAGGTACTCGACCACGTCGGCCATTTCCTCCTGCGAGAGCAACTTCGCGAGGTCGGCGGGCATCAGCGAGATCGTGTTCTTCTGACGTTCGTCGATGTCCTTAATCGCGATCGTGCGGACGATCGCATCGATTCCCTTGAGGCTGAGCTTTTCACCGTCTTCACTGACGAGGAGGCCCGTTTGCGTCGTGCCGTTGTTGAGGACGATCGTCCACGCTTCGTAGTTGTGGCTGATCCCCGCGCTGGGGAAGACGATCGATTCAAACAGCGCCTGTCGGCTGAGCTTGGCTCCGATCTCAGAGAGGTTCGGCCCGACTTCTTTTCCCTCGCCGTTGACGATGTGGCAGGTCGCACACTTGCCCGTCGTGGCAAACTGCTTCTGGCCGTTGCCCGCGTTCCCCTTCAGCTTGGCAAGTTCACTCAGCGGCGGGAGTGGCTTGGAGTCTTTGCCAGCCGGAGCCGGGAAGAGCGTCGCCACGAGCGTCTTCTGCGCGGCATCGAGCGGTGCCGCTTGCAGCGCGGCCGACAGGGCGGGAGCGAACGTGTCATCGAACGCTTTCGACTCGGCGAGCTTCAAGATTTCCGTCGCTCCCGGTTTGCTGCGAGCGGCTCCCTTGATCGCCTGCCGACGGAGATCAGCGGGAGCCTTGTCGTTCTTCACGACGGGCAACAGCAAGGGTGACGCATTCACATCGCCCGTGTTCGACAGCGCTGTCGCAGTGGCCAGTGCAGAGCGACCTTTATCGTTATCAGACGCCAGCGCTGCCGAGAGCAGGTCGTTGGCCTTCTTGTCGAGCAGCAACTTCACCGCGTCGATGCCGATCTGGTCATCTGGCTTCGCCTGTGCGAGGGCCAGCAGGTCGGGGAACCGATCCGCCACATTGAATTTCTCAACGAGCGTGATGAACTGGGGCTGTCCCTTCACGCCATCCAGGACTCGGTTCAAAGCCGCCATCTGCGCGGGGTTCTTCGAGACATCAAACCCCTTCAACCGCGAGATCGCTTCCGTGTTGATGAACTTCGTTTTCGCCTCGTCCCCAAAATTGCCGAACGCAAGCTGGATGAGGGCGTCGTCTTTTTGTTGCGACTGCGGTTGGAAGTCGAACGACCGAATGTAACGCGGCGCATCGGCGGCACTCACGTGATCCGAGGCCAACAGCATGGCCAACGTCTTGGCCGTGTTGGCCCCTTCCGCAACGGCTCGGGCACGCCAGATGATGTCGCGAGCAATTGGGTTGGCGAAAGCATCACCAGGTTTGGCATAGGCAGGCCCCAACTTCTTGATGGCCGTGACACACGCATCCCAGTCACCATCGGCAGCAAGACCAATTGCTTCCAAATACCAGCGGTCTTTCCCGTCATGCTGCAAAGCGAGCTTCGCCCAGAGTTCGGCCTTCTGTGGTGCCTTCAAATTCCGCAAAGCGACGAGACATTCACGACGCACTTCGGGCGACAAGTCCGCCGAAAGATTGCCGATGAGACCGACGAGTGCGACCGTGTTTCGGGTGCCTTCAACCGGTCGATAAACTTGACGCGCCAACCGCAATCCGGCACAGCGAATGTCGGCGTCCTTGTCGGCGATCGCAGCGGCGATGGCCTTGTGGCCAATGGCCGGATTCTTCGCAAGCACGCCCAATGCTCGGGCTCGAACGCGCGGATTCGGATCACTCGACCAAACTTTCGTCAGCGCGGCATCGGCTTCGCCTTGCTTTGAGTTGAGGAACTCTGCCAGCGCTGTCCAACCAACGTAGCGAGCGACTTCATTCGGACTCTTCAGTGCAGCAATGGCACCTTCGACGGTGCTGACATCGACCTTCGCGACCTTGTACGGAGTCTTCGGCGGGGCGACTCGAAACAGGCGGCCTCGGTCGGCGTCGCCCATGCGGTGGCCACCGACTCCGGGGTCGTACCAGTCGGCGACGAAGAGCGATCCGTCGGGGGCGACGCACACGTCCGACGGACGGAACCAGTTGTCGCGGGCACCGGTGAGAATGTTGACCGTCTCGGCGGTGTAGCCCGCGCCCGACTTCTTCACCGGGTAGGCGCGCACGACGTTCGGACCGGCATCACAGTGAATGACCTGATTGCGGAAGATCTCGGGGAGCAGATCGCCCTCGTAGACGCAGATGCCTGTCGGAGAACCGGCTCCCGTTTGCAGCAGATTTGGCACGGTGCCGGGATCGTTGAGATGCCAGTGCCGTAGTGGGATTTCAGTCTCCATGTTCGTGCGCGGCGACTGCCAGCCCGCGCCGGTCATCTGATCCTTGTAGCCGTAGTCGCCGAACTCCATTACGAAGTTGATGCGGACGCCCTTGTTGCCGTCGTCGTCGTTGTCCGACTGCCACAGCGTGCCGAAGCTGTCGACCGCGATCTCCCAGTTGTTGCGGAAGTTCCAGCCGAGCGTCTCGAACTCGCTGCCATCCATGTTGCAGCGGAAGACCATTCCCTCTTGGTATGGCTTCCGAGCGGCGGTCACTTCGTTGCCGGCCATGTCCACGATCTGCTTGCCGTCTTTGTCCTTGATCTGGTTGCCAGAGTTGCCGAAGTTGAAATAAAGCTTCCCGTCCGGCCCGAAGTGGAAGGCATGAATGCCGTGGTCGTGCTGAGTCCCGGCGATGCCGGTGAAGAGCATTTCTTTCTTGTCGGACTTGAGATCGCCGTCTTCGTCGTGCAGGAAGAAGACATTGTCGTTGGCCGACACGATGATCTTCGTCCCCTTGCCCGAGGGCGTCGGCAAAACGCAGATGCCGTGAGCCGAATCGACATCGGTTCCCTGATGGAAGACGGTCTGCTTGTCGGCGACGCCGTCACCGTTCGTGTCTTCGAGGATCAGAATGCGGTCGCCTTCCTTCCGCTCGCCCTTCCGGTGGCGGTAGTTCACGACCTCGCAGACCCAGACTCGGCCGAGATGATCGATGTCGATGCTGGTTGGATTGAGCATCGCGGGGTTGGACGCTTCGCTCGCGAAGAGCAACGCTTCGAGTCCCTCGGCAACATCCAATCCTGAGACGGCATCCTTCGCCTCACGACTTCCCCCTCCTGCTGGAACACTCCCTTGAGTCACCTGCACCGGAGGCTTCTGGGTGTAGACGGCGAACTGCACCGAGCTACCGAGCGGCTGGCCCGAGCCACCGTTGTCGATCCCGCCGCGCGCCTTGAACCGCGTCGTCCCGGCAGGGAGATCGAACCCAATGACCGAATTGGCGTGCGTCCCGATGCCGTACTCAACGGCCTTCCCCGCGATCTTCATCGCGTCGCCACCAGCATTCTTGCCGACAGCCACGTTCCCCCAATCAGCTCCCGCCGACTTCCACTTGATCTCGGTCAGCTTCTTCTCACCGGAAGGCGTGACGAGTCGTGGTTCGGCCCAATCGGCCCAGTCGGCACCAAACCCATCTCCGCCGTCTCGCACGACGAGATACAGCTCCTTCGCGCCGGTGACATCGACATCAATCTCCACCGCATGACCGGGCGTCTCCCGATTGATGACCTTGGACTGAAACTTCGGTTCCTGTGCGAAACAGAAACCACTCGCGCTGAGCAAAGCCAGCGCGGCGAGTGAGGCAAGTGGACGAATGAGCATCAAGGAAGACTCCATGGGTGAAGCGAGGAATAGGTTCGTTGGAATGGTGTCAGTTGGGGTGACTGTCTGCGGGTTGCTGCAACAGCGGATGCACCCACAGTTGGTCTTCGGCCGACAGCTTGGGGGAGAGTGAAATTGAGTACAGGGACCGTCCGTATCGACTGTCTTCGTACACGGAATTGAAGGCGTCTCGAAGACTGAGAATTACGTCGGGCGTTCCGGCCTTGAGTGGGATCGAAACGGAAGGAAGAGCATCTCGCAACGTCCAAGAATATAGCTCAACCTTGGGCCGCCGCTCGGCCCGGCTGACGGCCACGTAGTAATCCCCTGGTGGACGAACGGCAACCGGCCACACGGTTCCTCCGCCCCGTAGCAGATCGATCTCGATGAAGTGAGAGCGGCTCTCCAAGACCTGATGTCGTTTGCGGAGATAGAGTCGGCGACCGCTTGTCCTGCGACGCTTGTTGGTCGGTGACAGCAGTTCAATCATCGAGACGATCCGGGAATGTTCGAGGTCACGAATCTCCAGCCAAGACTCTCGATACTGGACCGGCGTCGGCCACTCGACAATGTGTGCGACCGTTGCCGAAGTCTTCCGAGCCGGCATCCCCGGCGAAGGCGATCCTGATCGAGACACATCCGATTCAAAGACAACAGTATCCGGAGCCACTTCGCGCGACTCGGATGCAGGCGGCTCGTCATCGACAAAGACACGCTGCTCAACGCGAGCCGCATATCCGTCGGGCAGATCGCGATTCAAGACCCGCTTCATTTCGCTAATGAAGGTGGCGTGAAAATCACTCCACGGCCCGCATTCGATGAACGGGTCCATGCCGGGGAAGGGGGATGGCATGTTGCGGCCTCCGTCGTGTGAGCGGCATTGGCAAGAAATGTAGGACGGGCACTCTTGCCCGTCCGGCTTTCGCCAGTAGTTACCGCTGTTCAAACAAGAGGACGGGCAAGAGTGCCCATCCTACATTTCGCGAATGCCCTAGCGGCCTGAACTTCACTCAGCTGCACGTTTGCCGACGGGCTTCTCGTTGTTCCATTCGTCGAGCATCGCTTGGATGCGGGCCTTGTTGAAGTCGGCGGGGATCGGTTCGTCGTGGTTCGTCAGCAGGTCATCGACGGTCACTTTGCCAGCGTTGACTCCGCCAGCGGGGACATCCGTCCCCGAGGTCCAGACGATCGCGTTCAGCATCAGTTTGCGGAACTGATCGTTGCCCCAGTTCCAATGGACGTGACCGCCCGAGCAACCGAAGCCGCGTCCGCCGTCGGCGCGTTGCGTCGCCCACGCCATGTGCTGCGGGGTCTTACCTTCGAGAATCGTCTTGCGGACGTGCGGGTTGTTGTTGTGAGCGTTCTCGGGGCGACTGAGCTTCGGGACTTGCTTCCCGTCTTTCTCTTCCATCACAACCTTGCCGTCCTTATCGACGACGACCAACGTTGAGATCGGCGGCAGGTCGGTCAGGATCGGCGTCACGCCGTCCATCCCCTCGCGAAATCGCATGTGGTAGTACCACTCGTCGTTCGTCTTGAAGGGCTTCACGCCGCGCGTCGTCGCGTGGTCGGGGAACTTCGTGTAGTTGGCGTCCCAGTGCGGGTTGACCGAGAAGTTCGGCTCGAAGTAGCCACCGGTCCAGTCGATAAAGGCTTGGCCGGGCTTGCCGATGATCGTCTCGACGCCGTAGTGAATGCAGACGATGCCAACCCCCTTTTGGGTCAGAGCCTGCAGCTCGTCGAGATGCCCGTTGAAGGGATGCCCGCCGCCGCCGTCCGAGTAAATCGTGATCGAGTTGGCCGACGCGAGCTTCTCAGGTGAGGGCCAACCTTGCTTCTGCAACGAATGAACTTCGGCCTCGACCGGCAGACCACTTTCATTGATCAGCTTGGCCAGCAGCGAGCAGCCTGCCAGATGATCGTGAGCACCGAACCCGTGGCTCGGATTTCCGGCGAGCAACAGCGCCTTCTTCTTGCCGCTCGATGCCGCTGGCGCGGCCGAGGTCTTCGCGTCGGCCTTCACTTGCTTGATCTTGATGTTCCGGAACTGAACCTTCATCGGCGGACCGGCGTGAAGTTGGAGAGCGAGCACTCCCTTGTCGCGACGTTGCTCTTTGTCTCCATCGTTGACGATCGAGGTCACGACATCGTTGATGCGGTGCTCAAACCGAAAGCCCTTCGCCGTGACGTGGTAAGTGTTCCAGTCTTCCTTCTTGATCTTGGTCTGAATCTCTTTCGTGTCGCCAATTTCTTTGATGAGCTTCGGCTTGTGGTCGGCTCCGATTTCGGTCTCTTGCCCGCGCAGAGCAAGGATGCCTCGGAAGCGTTCGCCGTAGTTGATGCCGCTGTAGGTATCGCCCGCTTCGAAGTCGGCCTGGTAGCCGCCGATCACCCACTTCTCGTTCGGCACTTCAAAGCTGCGGTACTGAATGCCGCTGTTACCGCCGACGATCTTGTATTCGAGCTTCAGTTCAAAGTCGGCCGTCTCGCCACCGCGCCAAATAATGAACGTGTTCCCCTTGGTCGGTTTGTCGGCGGTCGTCTGGCCGGTGATCGTCCCGTCCTCGACCCGCCAGAATTCGGGATTGCCGTCCCACTTGTCGAGCGTCTTCCCATCGAAGATCGAAATCCAGCCATCGTCCTGAGCATGAGTCATCGCTCCGAAAGAGCAGAGCGCCGCCAGGGTCATCATCCACGTTGCTACTCGCATCCTGAACCGCATCGTCGTCTCCTGTTGAATCTCGTTTGGTCAGTCACGGCCACGAACCGCACGCAGAGCGGAAAGGCCCCCCGCGCGGGGCGGCATTGGAGCATAACGTCCGTCGCATTCGCAACCGCCGCAGATCGGCTTATACCTCTGGCGGCACAAAGTGAGACATTTCCGAGCGGGGCGGCGTCAGCCCCCTGGCTCTTGGGCGTCAGCCCGCATGGGAAGAACCGGGGGGCTGATGGCGTCCCGCTCAGATGTCTCAACACTGACCGCGCGAGGTCTCGCTTTGCCAGCCGGACTTCAAGCCGTTTGGCGGTCGCGTCGTGGTCGAGAAAGTCCGTGAACGTTATGGTCTCGCGGGTGCTCCTCTGACTCTCGTCTCGTCCCGGATGAACCGTATGGCACCGACTCAATCCCTCCGAACGCTGCTCGCGCGACCCGGCATCGTGCGCAGTCTGGCTCCGCACGATGTCTTCACGGCGAAAGTGATGGAACGAGCCGGGATGCCGCTGCTGTTTCTCGGCGGCTTCGGCGCGTCGGCCAGTGGTTTTGGACTGCCCGATCTGGGGCTGCTTGGTCTCGCCGAGATGGCCGACGCCGCGCGTCGCATGGCCGGCGCGGTAAACGTTCCGGTGATCGTCGATGGCGACACCGGATACGGTTCGGTCCCGAACGTCATCCGGACGGTGCGCGAGTTTGAGCGTGCGGGTGCGGCGGGGATGCTGCTCGAAGACCAGGTCTTTCCCAAACGCTGCGGTCACTTCACGGGGAAGCAGGTGATCTCGGTCGAGGAGATGGAGACCAAACTCAAGGCCGCGCTTGATGCGCGTCTCGATCCTGACTTCGTCCTCATCGCGCGAACGGATGCCCGCGCGGTGGAAGGACTCGACGCCGCCATCAACCGCGCCCACCGGTACGCTGCGATCGGGGCGGACATGATCTTCGTCGAGGCTCCTCAGTCTGTCGAAGAGCTGACGCGCATCGCCCGCGAAATTGAGAAGCCGCAATTGGCGAACATGCTCGTCGGCGGAGTGACTCCGATCCTTTCGGCCGATGAATTGGAGCGGCTCGGTTTCAAGATCGTGGTCTCGCCGGTCGAGTCCCTGGCGATCACCGCCTTCGCTGTCGAACAGCTCGCCCGAGCGATGCTCGACGACGGCCGCGTCGATGGCTTGTCCGATCGCATGTGTTCGTTCGCCGAGATCAAGCGGCTGCTCGGTGCGGAGGAACTCGTAGCTCAGGCGGCTCGCCTGAGTTGATTTGTCGCCCGCGTTGACGCAGCTCAGGCGAGCCGCCTGAGCTACGAAAGGGTCGCCGTCTAATAAGAATATCTGACATGGTCGGCCTCCCTGCGGCGTTGAAGTGCTGATGTCACAAAGCCTTCTACGCCAATGGGGCCGTTTCATTGGTGCCGCATGAATAATGCGTGTTAGGAGTCTGGTTTGGGTTCAGGATGTTTGGGGTTCTTTTTTGGAATTGGTTGGATTTTGGTCGCCGGGTGTAGGCTTCTCGCGTGAACGAGCGGCCGGGACGATTGGGAAGTTTGTCTTGCGTGGCGATCAGCAACGCTTGACGGTATTTGGCTTGCCAGCCAGAGGAAGATGTGGAATGTGGTCCAGGTTCTTTTGAAGCTCATGCGGCGTGGAGGTTCGGCGATGAGCGTGGCGGCTTGGCGGCGGAATTGCGTCACCAGGTTGTAGGCCACCCAGCGAGGTCAGCAAGTCTTTGTGGAACATCTCCACGTTGCGGGCCTAGATGCGTTCGGTGTTCAGTACGACTTTGAGGTTGCGGATATCGCCCTCAAAGTCGCCGCGGTGCCGATACAGTTCCGACAGTTCTGTTGCCGTGTGTGGCAGGCTCGTCATCAGGAACAGTGTCAGCGTGTCATGAATACGGATCTCGTGCAGGCGGACTTCCAGGGCCGCATCCGGTGGCAAATCAGGATGCGATTGGCGTTCCTTCGCACTGGGGCGCCACGTGTGCGAGTCGGTTGTCCAGTTCTCGCCGCTGGCGACGATTCCGGCGTGATCGTGATCGTGGTCCCGTCCACCATGTAGACGCGGCGTTCGTCAAACGAGGGTGCGGTGGACTCGATCAACGAGTCACGGACTTGCTCGGCAAACCACTCCGCCGCCTCCCGCTGCAACCGGCTGCGTGGGCGACTGTACCCACCCGTGCAATTCGACAATGTCTTCTCGGTGAGTCGTTTGTTGTGGGGCAGGAAATCCGGTTGCGTGTCGATGAGCCGCTTCGCCGCCGACTCCAGCGAGCGTTCGGGAGACATCCGCTGCGACACCAGCATCCACACCACGACACCTCTAGTGTAGACCGCATTCCCTCGCACAGGGATCTGTTGATCGACCGCCGACCAATCCACGAGATCTCGCAACGATGTCAAAGGCCCGATCAAACTCCGCAACTCGCGCAGGGGCGACCGCAGCCTCAACCTTTTTCTCGCCGCCATGCCAAAATGACTCCCTCTCCAAAGGGGTCATTCTCCTCGGCACAATCGCCGTGCCAATCTCAAGTGTCTTTTAAAGTCAGTGCCATTGGGCGCTAGCCGCCGGTTGTTCTAACTCACAGGCGGCAAACGTATTGCCTCACGGGAAGGTAATGCGGTCCCGTTCCTAAGATGGCGGCGAAATCCTGCACTTCAAAAGATTGGCAACAGTCGAACTCGCTGCGCGTCGAAGAACTGTGGCACTTCCAAATAAAGTTCAAACTCACGATAGGCCCCCCGGCTGACTTTCAAAACTTCGCTTTATGGCACGACAACTGCCTTCCACCTCCAACACAAACGTCGTGCATGTGAGCGTTTGACGAGTTTTCCAGAGTTCATTGTCGTCCTTGCTTTCCCTCCCAAAATGACGTGTATGTTTGGGCCGTGTGTTTTTGCATCGCCCCGCAGTGTGATGCAGGACTGCGACTGTTGAGGATCAGAAAGGTTTTCTTCTCGAAAACTTTTTTTTTTAATTCTGAGACGTAGATTTCTCGCGACAGACATTGGTATTTTCTGCGGCGTCATCCGGTGGGCGTTCACCGGTACAGTTCCTTGTTGTTGTTGAAGGAGATTGCCTACTGTGCCAACTTTTTTTGCAAAGTCGTCCCGTCGCCGAGCATTCACGCTCATCGAGCTGCTGGTGGTCATCGCCATCATTGCAGTCTTGATCGCGTTGCTGCTCCCAGCCGTACAACAGGCCCGTGAATCGGCCCGTCGTACCCAGTGTAAGAACCAGTTGAAGCAGTTGGGACTCGCACTCCACAACTACCACGACACGTTCATCACCACGATGCCCACCGGCTACATCTACGAAGCGGGTGCTGGCAATGCCACGCCCCCAGCCTTGAGAGTCATGAACAACGGTTGGGGATGGGGAACCATGATCCTCCCGTACATCGACCAGGCTCCGCTCTACAACACCTTCGGTAGCACCGCCAACAGTCCAAACGTGGCTGCTGGTTTGGTTGCTGGCGGAACGGGGGCCACCACCCCAGCGATCGGATCGATTGAAAGCGTGTTGCCTTCGCAACGTTGTCCTTCCGATGCCGGTGCCGCAACTGTTGCTGGTGGTATCGTTGGTCGTCCATTCGGACGCTCGAACTATGTCGGCGTGGCCGGTTCAGCATTTAATTTTGCTGCTGCAACCCCGAGTGTTGCTGGAACGACGATCTGCTCTGCCGCTCCAGTGCTTCCGGCTGTTGCCGCAGGTGCCACAGCGGCCGGTGGAATGATGCCAACTCCTGCACTGTGCAGTTCGATGGTCAATGGTGCGGCCGCAACGGTTCTGCCTCCGATTTACTCCCCCACGACAACGTTGGTCGATTACTACGGTGGTACGTTTGGTGCCAACAGTAAGCGTGGTATTCGTGACATGTCGGACGGAACCAGCAACGTCCTGATGGTTGGCGAACGCTATACGCCCATTAACGCCAACCCGTTGACCGCGATGGTCATCGGCGATGCGAGCTGGGTCGGCGTTCCGAGTGCCGCTTCCGAGTGGATGGTTTTGGGTGAAGCGACTTTCAAGATTAATGCGAACTTCACGGCCGCGAACCCACGCCCCACGACCAGCGGTTTCGGCAGCATGCACACCGGTGGTGCTCAGTTCCTGATGGGTGACGGAGCCGTCCGGTTCCTGAGCGAAAACTTGGACATCAACACCTACCGGTTGATCTCCCGCGTGAACGATAGCCAGCTTGTCGGCGACTTCTAAGCTGTTGAGTTCGTGATCGTCTGATGAGTGTCTCCGGGAGCCGCATCACTTTGTGATGCGGCTCTTTTTCGTTTGAAGACGAGCCGAACCTCGACGCGCGGGGCGTTGCCCACGCGGTTAAACGACGGAGCGTTATTTTCGGCCAAATGGTGGCAGACGCTCGAACGGAGCTTGTCCCATCCGACGTGAAAAAGGCGATCACCCGGCATCAAGACGGCCTTGAATCGGGAAAACAATTGAGGGCTTACGTGTGGTGTTTTTGTCGTTCTGGGACTTTGTCTGTCACACCCTTAATGGCCTCAGCTTTGGATCGCTTCGCAAAATGAACGCCACCACATCTGGGCCAGTGTTTGTGAGCCGGATCGAATCCAGACTCGACCGCGCAGGCCGGGACGCAACGGCGTGCGGTGCGGTGTGTCGCCTTGATGGCTGAAACCGGTCAACTCGATGCGGACGCGATAGTGAGGCGTGGCGAGTTGCCCCGCGCCAGGGCCGAAGGTCACGGCGGGTAACTCGCTGCCAGAGACGTTCAGCAACTGAGCGGGCGGATCGGTGACATCCTGGACGCTCAACTCGCGCACTTTGCCGAGCAGCGTCTCACCGGGAAACGCATCGAGTTTGATAGCGGTTGGCTGGGCGACTCGCACGAATTCAATTTGATTCTGTGGAAGAATGGCCACCGCTTCGCAGGCGGCGGACTCGACGACGCGACAGACCGGCGTTCCCGCTTCGAGGACCGCTCCGATGTTTTGCGGACTGAGAGGCGACCGCGTCCAACGCGGTAGAACGCTCACGCGCGTCGTTCCACTCGGCGCGAGTTGCTGTTGTTCTGGCTCGGGAATCACCGCCCCCGAGCAGGGTGAGCGGACGACGAGGTCATCCAAGCGTCGCTGCTGCAACGCCAACTGGGAGTCGATCTCGGTCAGCAGCGCCTGCAATTGCTGGCTACGTGCGGGGTCGAGCGATGCTTGGGCAGCGTTCAACTGGACTTGAAACGAGCCACGCTCTTGAGTGAGTCGGTCGTGGACGAGTCGCAGTTCGGGGTTGTCGAGTTCGATGAGCAGATCGCCCGCTTGTACCGCTTGGCCCGCGACGACGTGAATCTTCCGAATCTGCCCCGTCACCGCGACGGTCACTTGCTGGGAGTGAATCGGCTCGATTGTCAGCACGGCGTACACGCGGCGCGGCAGCGGGATGACGCACAACGCATAGACCGCTCCTGCGACGAACGCTGCCGCCAACAACGGACGCCACCATTGCTTTGGACGTAGCACGGCCGGGTTCCTTCTCACAGTGACGAGTCCCATCAGCAGCGGCAGGACGAACATGTTGGTGGCGGCCAGCGCGGCCAGCCCCCAACCGAAAATGGTGAGCTTGTACGGCTCAAGAAACGTCGTCAGAAACCAGACCATGAAGACCGTCACCATCCAACCGTAGAAGGTCGCGGCGATCGCGTACACCGTAAACAACAGCCCCCGCAGTCCGGTCGGTCCCGGTGCGGGCTGATCCGTTCCCCAACACCATTTCGTCGCGTAGTGCTTCAGGCTGAGGTAAGACTTTTGGCGGAGATTCGGCACCTCCAAGAAGTCACTCATCATGTAGTAGCCGTCGAACTTCATCAGCGGGTTGGCGTTGATCAGGAACGTCTGGACCGATCCAAACACCATCGCCGAGAACGCGATGCTGTGCAGCACGCCGGGCGGAGTGGACCACCACACGAACGTCGCCAGCGACGCCGTCAACAGTTCCACATAAACGCCCGCTGCGGCGATTGCGATGCGATGCCACTTGTTCGGCAACATCCACGAGTCCGACACGTCGCAGTACAAACACGGTGAGAAGCACATGAACAGCAGCCCCATCGCGTGGCATTCGCCGCCAAAATGTTTGCAGGTCAGCGCATGACCGAACTCGTGCAACACCTTCACGACGCCAATCGTCAGCCACAGCCAGAAGATGTTTTGCAGATTGAAGAAGGCGTGGAAGTTTTGCAGTTCGGGGCGGCTGGAAAACTGATCGAACCGCCCGATGACGAGCAGCGCGGCCGACAGCATCACCGCCAATGCCAGCGCCACGCCCATCGGGTGAAACAGCCAACGGACCCACGGGTAGAGGCGGTTCAGCAGTGCATCGGGGTCGAAAGCGTGCAGCTTCAAATAGAGCACGCGCGACAACCAGCCAAACCATTGCGGTCGCTGTTTCTGCGCGTGACGAATCGCGAACGTGCGCGAGGTCGTGGCGGGATCGGCATCCTCCAGCAGCCCGACCTGCTGCCAACGCTTGACCAGCAGCGTGACCTCTTCGACGGTCACTTGTTGCGGGAGAGGCTCTTCGATGAAGGCCGCGTGTAACTCGTCGGCATTGCGGCGGCCGTCGAGCAGTTCAAACAGCCGATACTCTTGAACGGCGAAGCGAAAGTAACGGAGCGTCAGCGGATCCTTCACAAAGAACGCCGCCCGGCCCTGAAACCGCTGCTCTTGCACGATCAAATCGGCACGACGAGCGGGCAAAGGGCGAGCGGCCTTCGTAGTGGGTGCTGCAGTGGACAAGGACTTGTTTCCCTGAGGTTCGTGGTGTCGGCACGCTCGTGCCAGGGAGTGGTCAGTCGCACCAACCCGCAGCGTGAGCGAGTATCGAACGACGCGCGTCCTTGCTCAGGTTGCGGGTGAGTGTCCTCGGCATCATCTGACCTCAATACCACAAGTACGTGAACACGACTTCGATCAATTCCCGGAACAGCACAAAACCGACGGGGCGTGGGCCGCAGTTCAGTCGCGCGTTGACTTCCGTTCCATCGCGCAGAGGCGGCGACTTTGCGGGGTCGAGATCGACGATGGCGCGGACAATGTGGCCTGCCGCCGTGAGGTCTGTGCGGGACGCCAATTCCCGAACGGTACCGGTAAATCGCGTTTCAGCATCGGTTGCGAGGACGAAGTCCACCGTCAGCTTCTCGCCCTCAGCCAATTCGCTCATCCGTCGCGCGACATATCCCGAACGGTCTTCCACGATGTTCAACTCGATAGCCCAACGACCACTCGGATCGATCTGCTGGAACAAGGCGTCGCCCTGGCGCACCGGCCGGTGCAGCAACGACTGATCGAGATTCCAACTCGTCACAACGCCCGCCTCCGGTGCCAACACGACCAGCCGGTCAATCCGCTCCTGCATCCGTTGCAGTTGCTGTTCGAGATGTTCGATGGCGACGGCCGCTTCTCCCAGTCCTGTTTGCAGAGTGAGTTGATCTCGTTCGGTGAGTCGTTGCCCTGAACGAGATGCTTCCAGCGACCGTTGTCGTTCGCGCGTCTGTAACAACTGGCCGCTCAACTCGCGGTGGCGCGCGGTCAGTTCGAGATTGTCGAGGACCAGCACCTTTTGGCCGGCATCGAGCGTGTCGCCGTGACGAACGAGGATCTCGCGCACGATTCCGTCCTCGGCGGCGAACACGGTGCGACGGGATTCGCACAGCAATTCTCCGTCGGAAGACAATCGCATTTCCATTCGCACGGTCACGAGAGCCACGACTCCCGCTGTGAAGAGGAGCAACAGGGCCAGTTGCCCGGCTCGGCGCAACCAAGTGGTCTCCGTCGTTCGCTTCCAGAACGCGAGGAACGGGATCGACGCCAACAACTCTGTCCGCTGCAAGGCCACGCGAACTTGTTCTGCCACGAGGACCGCTCGTTGAACATCGGCGTCACTCAGTGAATCGGATCGAAACTGCTCGACGATCAACGCACCTCGCCGTTTCGTCACGCCCGTCTTCGGATTGGAACGATCACCCATCGGCACGACGAGCAATCGCTGCGGTCGTTCACCGAGTGGATACGCTTCGATCGCCGCGCGGTAGATCTCGGGTGGAACCTGCTGCTGAGCGGGATTGCTCGCAGCTGCATTCGAGTCTGAGTTTGTGAGGGGAGCGATCGCCGCGCCTTCTTCAGGCTTTAACGGTGGGAAACGATAGTTCAACGCCTCCCCCGATTGGATCGCCACATTTGTCAGGCGAATCAAGGCTTGGACCACGTTGGAGCGCTCGTTGACCGACTCGTGACCACTTGCGGCCAGCAGCTTCGTGCGTTGGCCGACAGCCCAACCGAGAGAAACACGTTCGCAGCCAATCGCCTGCCGTCCCTCATTGACGGCCACGAGGGCGGCCTCGTGTTTGACTTGGACCGAATGCAATCGCATGGCGAAGGTGCGGAATGCCGTCTCGCTCCGTGTCTGCGTCGCTTGGACGGCCATCTCTCGTGATTGAAAGTAGTCTTGCAGGAACTCGCACCAGCTTCGCAGGTCGCCCAGTTCGAGGGCCAGGGCCTCGTTCTCGTCCTGAGATGTGTCTGGCGTGTTGTCCGCGTCTGGACTGATCACATTGACCGAAACCGCGCGAAGCAGTTCCACTAATCCCAGCACCGACGCACCCGTAATGAGTGGAACCAGCAGCAACTCGAACTCAAGCGGGTTCACACCCAAGACCGTACTCTCACCGGGAGCCACTCTGAGGGGACCACCGCGCAGCGCGACAGCTTCCAGTAATTGCTCGTGAGGTCTCCAACAGTCGGCGTTCGGAGCGAGGCCCGTGACATCGAGCATGGCGGCCTTCGTCAGGCGCAGCTTGCCTGACTGAGCCGTCCAAATACAGACAGCATCCGCCCGAAACACCTCGACGAGTACGCCGACAAACGCTTGGTAAAACTGCTGCGGCCCCACCTGCGGCCGTGAGTGGCGGAACATGTACTGGAGCAAGGCCAGTCGGCGTTCTGAATCTAGAGTTGAAACCGTCGTGCCGGAGTCCATGAATTCCAATCCGCATCACAAAGAAACACACGCCGCCGAAACAAGAATCAAAAAAGAGACGTTTCCGACAGAAGTGGTGAGCCGGGTGACGTCAGTCCCCGGACTCTTGTGATTGCAGCTAAGAATCCGGGGGCTGACGCCCAATGGCACTTACTTTAGATTTCTGTGAGCGGCATGGCGCTAGCCGCCGGTGTATTTTCAAGTGAAAAACCGACGGCTAGCGCCATGTCGCTCAGTAAAGTAAGTGCCATTGGGCTGACGCCGCCCGGCTCACCTGATTTCGACTTCTGTCGGAAACGTCAAAAAAAGATACTCTCAAAGCTCCATGCCCAATGGCACTCCCTTTATTTCGCCTTTCGCTCTGCGAAAGGACATTCTTTCTGTGGAGCAAAAGACATCCATCGCTGACGGCACTCGGCTCACCCTAATTTGAACTTCCATCGGAAAACTCAAGCTTGATTCGGTTCGCCCCAAACCGACCCCGAGAGACTACCTTCTGTTTTCTTTGGGGCGAAGTGAATTTAGGGGATTCCCGCCGCAAGAGTTCAAATAGACCGCACGCCGTCACTGATGGGACTGGCTTGGTGAACCGCGTGCAAGGCCGTCGCCTGTATCAACGCAGGGTGGGACCAGCTCGCTTCGAGCGCCGGCCCAGCATGTGGAAAACATCCAGAAATCAGGGTGAGCCGGCGCGGCGAAGCGCCGCTGGTCCCACCCTATAAATTTCGCAGACCCAACAAGGCGATCACCCTTAGGGGCTGTGCATTTTCAACTACCGAGAGTTGGGATTTGTTGAGCCGCAGCGCGGCGTCCGAGTCAAGCCTGGGGCGGACACTTCGCCCGCCCCAGGCGAGGAGATCATCTCACCCAGCCCCGGCGGGGCGTCCCCTTTCGAGCCTGTCTCCGGGCGGTCTCGACACGCTCGGATCGGATTGAGGCCGCCCCTCCGGGGCTAAAACCATTTTTGATGGCCCGCTGTCCTGGGGCGGGCGAGGCACCCGCCCCAGGCTTGATTCGGCTGCCGCTCCGCGGCTCAACACCTTGGGGACACCAACTCTCGGACGTAATCAATGCACAGCCTATTCGTTTCAAGCGGCAAATTTAGGACAAATATTGCCATTCCAACCTTGGCGATGGTAGACAAAACCTATTCAGCAAAATCTGCCGATTCGCTTGATTCGGGGTTTGGGGTTTGGGGGAGATTAGAGTTATTGCGTCTCCGCGCAAAAAAATGCGAAGGACTGCTGTGGACCCGAGTGTCGGGGCCGTGCCGGGGGAAACATCGAGTTCGTTTTGTGCACAAGGGGAATGACAATGAGTATGAATCTGAATGGGTTTGAAGCGTTGGAAGACCGAGTTCTGTTGGCCGGTAACGTCACCGTTGCGTTCAACGCAGCGGGAGACATTGTCGTCTCCGGCGACAATGCCGCCAATCAGATCGAGTTCCAAGACCTCGACGCGGACGGCAGCTACACCATCGTTGGTTTGAATGGCACGACTGTCACGGCTAGCGCCGCTGTCATCAACGCAGGCATCTTCGATGCTGACGATGCTGATAACACCGTGCTGGGAGCAGGCGTGGCGGCTGGGGACACGTTGATCGTCAACCTCGGCAAGGGCAACGATGAATTGTACGTGATTGACAGTGGCGTTGCAGGCGACCTTGCCGCAGGCGTCAATTTTAAGGTCAACATGGGCGCTGGCAATGACTTTGTCGGCGTTTACGGAGCGGGCGCAATTATTGTCGATAACGTGAACATCGATCTCGGTGCTGGTGACGACGAGTTGGTCCTCGTCACCTTCGATGCGACTAAGGTCTCGGTCAGTGGTGCTGCCGGTAACGATGAAATCACGCTTGTAGATTTCACTGCCGACGAAGCTCATGTTTCGGGTGGCGCGGGCAGCGATTTGATCAGCGTGGAAAACGCGCTTATTGGCGAGCTCCGTGTCGATGGTGGTGCTGGCAAGGACGGCATCCAGCTGGAATCGTTGACTGTTGATCATGCCAAGATTACCTTGGGCGGTGCCAAGGACGGTGCGAGCATCAACCAGTCAATCTTCAATTTGAGCTTTACGCTGAAAGGCGGAGCCGGCGCTGACAACGTTGAAATCGGTAACAGTGATTTCAATGGCGTGAACAGGCTGACCGGTGGTGGTGGTAAGGACTTCCTCGATGACCTCGGTGGAAACTTCTACAGCAACGACACCAAGATCAAGAGCTTCAAGATCGTCTGATGATTTCACATAGCTTTGGTGTTCGTTCCACCTCGTGTTCATCACGACTCAATGGCGGATACCAAGAAGTGCAACAGCTCGCGGGGCCAAGAAGTTTACTTCTTGGCCCCGTTTCGTTTTCCGAAGTTGGAAACCGATCCCGCGCCGCTGGACTTGCCTGAGCAGCCAGTTGAAATGCGTAGCTTGGACGCCTCGTTCGAGCGAAACTCCGTTGGAAACGGACGGACGAGGCGTCCCTCCTACGGGGTTTCGGCTCTCCGCCAATTGTGTTGGATGTCCGACTGAGCGGCACGGCGCTAGCCGCCGGTGTAGGCGAAATAGACCGGCGGCTAGCGCCGTGCCGCTCACGGAACACCATTTTCAACACGAATGGCGGAGAGTCGGTTCTTCAATTGGCTCCTAACCGTTGCGGTGCGCGGATTCCTCGGGCGTTTTCAGCGTGACGAACTCGCGGTACAGCAGCAGGTCGTACAAGACCTTGATTCCGCCCGCTAAGAAGAACGGCATCCCGGCGAGCAGCAGGTTGTCCGAGTCCAAGAACCGCGTCGCCATCCACGGTGAGAGGGCCGCGCCAAGAGACCGCGCCATTGCCGTCACGCCCGCCGCCGCTGAGCGTTCTTCCGGCGCGACGACTGCCATCACATAGCTCTGTCGTGTCGGCACGTCCATTTGCGAGATGCTGTATCGAATGAGCAGCAGCGTCAGCGCGAGTGGAAAGTTGGGCATCAGCGGCACCAACATCAACAACACGTTCGACGGCAGGTGAGTGAAGACCATCGTGTTGATCAGACCGATGCGACTCGCCAAGCGAGCGGCGAGCAACGCCGAGATGCCTGCCAGCACATTCGCTCCAAAAAAGATGCCACCCAACGTGGCGAGGTCCACGTCGAAGCGGACCTTGAACCAGTAAGCCAGCACACTCTGCACGATGAAGCCGCCGCCGAAGGCGTCCATCGCAAACAGGACCGACAACTTCGCCACGATCCCGCGCGACTGGCCCAATCCGAGCGGACCGCGTGCGGCGGCAGTCGAGTTCTCCGCCGCCGTCACTTCGATCCGTGACGAGAGCCACAGGAACATCACCGCCAGCAACAACCCCACCAGACCGTAGCCCACGATGGCCGGGCGATAGATGTCCGCTCCCGTCGCCCCGCGCGACTCGACCCACTGACAGACAAAGCCCCCAACAAGTGCCCCGATTGCAGTGGCGAATGATCCGATCAGGTTGTACCAGGCAAAAACCATCGTGCGACGTTCGCCCGGCAGCAGCCCCGACAACGCCGCTTGTTCGATCGACAGGAACGGCCCGATCTCACCGCCGCTCGGACTGATGACGCCGATCGTCGCCGCGACCAGTAACCAAGTGAATTCGCGCGTGATCGCAAACAGTCCCGCCGCGAAGACCATCAGCAGCGCTCCGACCACCAACATCCGCCGCCGCCCGATTCGATCAGCCCACGTCGTGATGGGCAGCGAGACCACCGTGTCGCCGAGCAGCGTCAACGTCAGCAAAATGCCGATCCGCTCGTTATCGATCCCGACCGCACTCAAGTACAGCACGAGGACGACGGACAAAAAACCATACGCAAACAGCCGCACGCACCGCGTCGCAAACAGCAACGGCAAGTCACACGAGCGGCCTGCGTGGGGATCGATCTGATTCGTCGCGACATCCATGTCTGCCAATCCTTTCGTCTGTAAGTTCACTCACCCGATCGCCAACTCGTCGATGGATTTGACGCCGAGGTCGAGTGCGTGAAGTCTTTGAAGCGACTTGGAGTGAAAACGGCGTTTGCAGCCAAACTCCTGAGGAACAGATCTCTGCTTGCCTTCTCTGTGCCTCTGCGACTTGTATGTTGCCAAAACGAAGTAAACGCCATGTAGTGGAGACCGGGAAGCCTGCGGCTTTGAGCGCCCGCGAAAAGCCGCAGGCTTCCCGGAGTGCGGCAGATCGATTGTGCCTAGGTGATCAAAACACCGTCACAGAGCATGATCGC
>CAMAYU010000025.1 GCA_945862235.1 Schlesneria paludicola DSM 18645 | reverse complement strand
GACGTGGCCGTGCGAGGAGGTGAAGGCTCTTTCTCTTTCCCACGGCCACGTCGAAGCTCCGTGACCGTGGCGCCCAACACCCGAGATTCAATGAGGCGAAGGCCCTGCGCACTCTCGCCCCTCGCTTCATCTCTCGGTGCGAGATGGATACTTTCGCGAACATTCTGATCGAGGCGAGATACTCAATGCACTGCAGCTCTGACTTCGCTTTCCTCTCAACTCTCAACCCTTCCCCCACTGAGGCCCACATCATGACCATCATCCGTGTCGCCGTTGGATTCCTGTTGCTGGCTGTCGCCGGTCCCGTTGCGTGGGGAGACTCCTCTGATCCGAAGCCGCTCTTCGTCGAAGGCTATGCCGGGCAGATGAGCTACAAGCCGGGTGAGGAACTGGCACTACATGTCTCCACCACCGCGAGCGTCTTCTCGATTGAGATCGCTCGCTTGGGCGCGAAGACCGAGGTCGTCCATGCGGCCGCAAACGTTCCCGGCGTGGAATCGCCGATCCCCGAGAATGCTTCGACGCACGGTTGCGGTTGGCCAGCACTCGTCAAGCTGGCGATTCCCGAGACGTGGAAGAGCGGCTACTACCAAGTGACGTTCAAAGCGGCCGATGGCGGCGGCAAGTTCGTCCAGCGAGGTCGTCGTACCGCTGAGGCAACCGCGTTTTTTATCGTCCGCGCCGCGAAGCCGGGAGCCAGCACGAAGACGCTCATTCAGCTCTCGACCAACACGTACAATGCCTACAACAATTGGGGCGGCTTCAGTCTGTACGGCTATCACGGGCGAGCCAACGTCCAAGGGCATCGCGTCTCGTTCCAACGCCCCAGCGCCGGGCAGTTCGGTCAGTGGGAACTCCCCTTCGTCGCGTGGGCCGAAGCGAACGGGTACGTCTTCGATTACGCCGCCAACTCGGACTTGGAGTTCCATCCCGAAGAACTCAAGGCGTACAAGCTGGTCCTCAGCGTCGGCCACGATGAGTACTGGTCGTCGCTCATGCGTGACCACTTGGAAGCGTTCATCAAAGCGGGGGGCAACGTCGCGTTCTTCAGTGGCAACACCTGCTGTTGGCAAGTGCGCAGTGAAGATCAGGGACAGGCTCTCACCTGTTGGAAGCAGTGGTACAACCTCGACCCCGCCTATCGCGACGGCAATATCAAACTGCTGACGACGGCGTGGAGTCACGAGTTGATCGGTCGCCCCGAGAACCAACTCACCGGCGTCGGCTTCCTCTTCGGCGGCTATCACCGCAGCCACGGCCAGTTCATGGACGGCGCATCCGCCTTCACGGTGCATCGCCCCGAACATTGGGCTCTCGAAGGAACCGGCCTCAAACGCGGCGATTCATTCGGTGGCAAGGACACCATCGTTGGGTACGAGTGCGACGGCTGCGAGTTCGAGCTACGCGACGGCTTGCCGGTCCCGACTCACCGCGACGGCACCCCGAAAGACTTCACAATCCTCGGCACCTGCCCCGCCAAGTGGGCACCGGGCGACAGCCTCTGGTACGACAAGTTCCCCACCGACCGAGTCGGCTCCGCCACAATGGGCCTCTACACCCAAGGCGGAACCGTTTTCACCGTCGGCACCACCGACTGGTCTCACGGCCTTCGAGGCAAAGATGCCGCAGTGGAACGCATCACCAAAAACGTCCTCGACCGACTGGGGAAGTGAACTGTTTCAGTTTCACGGCCTACTGTCTCATTTTCGCGCCTTACTATTTCAGTCGCGCAGCTTAATCGGCCAGGCTTGCAGTTCCTAAATCGATACAGGCGGAGGTGTTATTGCCGATCTCCTTGACGCAAGTCAAATCGCTTATTAACGTGCCGGGCCGTATTTTTTTCAACTGTGTTTAGGAGATCGTTATGAAACTTTTCCGTAGAAAAGCATTTACGTTAATTGAGCTACTCGTGGTGATCGCGATCATTGCAGTTTTAATTGCATTGCTGTTGCCAGCAGTGCAGCAAGCACGCGAATCCGCCAGAAGAACCCAGTGCAAGAACAATTTCAAGCAGATTGGACTTGCGCTTCACAATTATCACGACACCTATTTGAGGTTTCCAAATGGACATGGCATTCCATCTTTGAACTCCACGGGGGGAGAGCGTTGGGGACATTCGCAATGGGTTGCGTTGCTTCCCTATGTTGATCTCGCGCCGCTGTATTCCCAGTGGGATTTCGATGTCAATGATGAGGGGTGGGTTGGGAATTCCTCGAAGTGGACGAAGTTGAAAATCAATTTTATCACCTGCCCATCCTCTGCGCTTCCAGAGAAAAGTCCCTCTAACTTTCAAACTTCACATTATTTCGGGATTGCTGGCGCTTCCCCCTTTGGGAGGTTTACTGACACTTCTGGTTTTTATGACAATTCTGGCAACTGGGGGCACAATTCCGGCCGAGGGATGCTCATTAACTTTGGTGGCGTAGGAATCCAGCAATGTTCGGACGGCACATCGAATACGATCATTGAAGGCGAGATCAGTAACTACATTTATAATGCGGCTGGCAGCAAGGATGATCGACGGCCATCTCGAAACTGGAGCTGGTCGATGGGTGGCTTGACTGGCTGGCGGGATTCGACTCTGCACACATCCAATGTCACGATCCGTTATACGCCAAATTCCCGAGTACTCGGGGCGAATGGACTCGTTTGGGCTGCTTGGGATGATGCTTCGGGGAGCAACACCCCCCTTGCTTCATTCCATACGGGTGGAGTGCATGTCCTGTTGACGGATGGTTCGGTTCGGTTCGTCGGAGACAATATCGACATGCAGACGCTAACATCGTTGTCTGTTCGAAATGACGGCAATGCAGTTGGCGAATATTAAGTAATCTAGCGACGGCGACTTTATCAGTCCTTGGGGGGGATGCCTCTTCCTCCAAGGACTTTGTTTTTGTGTTGAGGCTTTTTTTGGAATAGATGATTATGGCTCGGATTGCTTTGCGCTTTAACGTTTTGCTTCTGACTCTTGTCGCGATCTTCGCGGCGACAGGGTGCGGAGGAGGTGCTGCGGCGGACGGATTCAAGGGCGAGCGCGGCCAGGTGAGCGGAACTATTACAGTTGACGGCCAGCCACTTAAAAAGGGATGCCAGGTCTTGTTTTTCGCCGAAAAAGGAGGCTATTCGGCCGGGGGGGCCGTTGATGGTGGCGGCAAGTATACCCTCAATTATAGTAAGGGTGGCGGGTTGCCGATCGGGGATTATTTGGTGCAACTTACGGCCCCTGTCGTACTCGGATCAAAAGAGGTCGTTGATCCATCTATGATGGCCGCAAAAATGAATGTCGGCAAAATACAGGGTGGCGGAATAACGGATTCTGGACCTTTCCCTTCTAAGTATTCGTCAACAACCACTAGTACGTTGCAATTCAAGGTTGGTCCCAAGCAGAATACTGCTGACTTCAAACTAGAGGCAAAGTAGTTTTGTTACGTAGTAGCACAGTGAAAGTGGTCTCGATTACGTGACGCGCCGCATGGTGAGCAGACTTGGTTTCAACTGAAGTTCTTGATCCTCAGTGAACTGTTGGACATGCGGAAGCGGTTGCTGCCGGTGCCGCCGCTGTACGTGGTGATCGTGAGGTTCGAGTTGGTGATGACGAAGGTGTCGTTGCCGGAACCCATCAGGACGGACGGGGCGACCAGCGTCACGTTGTTGATCGTCAGCGTGTCGTTGCCGCCCCCCATGTTGATCGAGGCGGTCAGCGGGCCGACCAGTGGAGTCGAAACCGACGCGAGACCATTCACTGTCGTTCCCGATTGGCCGGTCAGTGTGAGGACTCCCGCCGTCACGGACATCGTGACGAGGTTGTCGGCGTTGTCGCCCGTCAGAGTCAGGTTGCCCGCGGCATAGACTGCCGTCACGTTGCCCGCCGCCAGCGCGGTCGCTGAGGCCGGGCCAATCATGGCGAACAACACCGGCAGCGTGGAGACGACAGCCGTGAGCCAGCGGCCTCGAATCGAAGAGACTCGTGGAACGGGCTGGTTCGAGCAACAGGACAGCATCCGACGGCGTGCAATTGGAAACATGACTCTCTCCCACGAATGAATGATGAACAACAGCGGTCGAACCGCTGGAACACCATGCTGACTCGTAGAGCGAAGGTCAAGAAGCGAGCTTCTCGCGGGCCTAAATCGAATGCGGCCCCGTTCCTAAACGATAGGCCTCGTACGGCCTGCTGATCATCCTGCGGTCGTGCAGAAGTGGTAGTAGACGTCGGCGGCTTGACGCAGTTGGTCGATGGCGATCCACTCGTCCTTGGTGTGGGCCTGAGCGATGTTGCCGGGGCCGAAGACGACGGCGGGGACGTTGGCTTTGGCGATGCGTGAGGCGTGAGTTCCATACGGGACGCCGACTGTCTGACGCGGGCCGACAACGGTCGTGATCGAGCGGCTGAGTTGCGCCGCCAGCTCGCCGTTGAGGTCGTCGCCGAGCGGAGGACTGGTGCAGTAAGGAGCGTCGTGAACGAGATCGAAGTCGAGCCGTTCCTTCAGGTAGTTCACGACCTCATCCTTCACGACCTGACTCTCTTCACCGGGGATCGCGCGACGGTCGATCTCGATCACGCAGGCATCGGGGACGACGTTCACGCTGCTGCCGCCCGAGATCAGTCCGACGCTCAGCGTGGCCGGTCCACAGAGACGATGGGCGGGCCGCGATCCCGGTAGCCAAGCGGCGAACTCTTCGAGGCACTTCAGCACCCGAGCCATCCGGTAAATCGCGTTGATTCCTTCGTTGGGGCGCGAGCTGTGACAGGCTCGACCGGCGGTGTGCAACTTCCAGCGTGTGGCTCCTCGATGTGCGACGACGATGTCGAGTTCTGTCGGCTCCGCGACGATGGCCACGTCGGGACGCTGCGGGCAAAGACGATAAGCCGGGGCGCGACCGAGCCAGCTGCCGACCAAATGGTTGATGCCGAGGCTCGTCGATTCTTCGTCGCACGTCAGTGACAGCACCACGTTGGCCATTCCCGCCGGCCGGTCATGCGCGAGTCGCGTGAACGCCGCGAGCATTGCCGCCATGCCCCCCTTCACGTCACACGAGCCGCGTCCGTAGACGCGCCCGTCGCGTTCGGTTGGCTCGAATGGTGGGATCGTCATCCCGTCAATCGGCACCGTGTCTTGATGAGCATCCAGCAGGATCGTCTTCGTCGCACCGGCCGCATCTAGTCGAGCGATCACGTTCGCGCGACCGGGTGCCGTTTCAATGACTTCGTGGGGGACGCCGATCCTCGCGAGATGCGCCACGAGGTACTCGGTGACTCGCCCCTCAAAGAACTCGGGACCGGAGACATCGCGTCCCATCGGGTTCACGCTGGGAATGGCGACCAAGTCTTTAAGCAAGGGCAGGGGATCGGTCATGGTGGGTTACTCGGATGCTGGTGAGTGGGGTGTTGACCATGCGAAGTTTATCTGCAATTGCATTTGAACCCCATCCAAATGAAGAACACCCCGGTGGCTCGATGGCCATCGGGGTGTTGTTGTTTGGTGCTGAGGCGAAAACTTGTTTCGCTCGCGTCCTCGCTGACGCCTCGGGTGGGTGTGTTACTGAGGCGTCGCGGGTCCGGCACAACGGATCAGGTGATCGTGGTCGATGTAGACGACCTGCGACGATTCGTCGGCATGGCGGAACGGGACCGGCCAGTCGGAGCGAATGATCTTGTCGAAGTAGACCGTGCATTTGTAGTGGCAGTGGTGCAGGCGAGCTGGACCGACGAGTGGGTAGAAGCGGCAGTCGTCCATGCGATCGACGATCGGTTCGACCACCATCTTGACGTTGTTGCGAGCGGTTTCGGCGAGGAACACCCACCCCCCCGAAGTCTCATTGGGCATGGCCTTCATGACTTCATCGGGACTCGGCGGATCCTGGCAGAACAGCGGAGCGTGTTCGCCTTCAACCGGGTCGAGGATCGGCACCTTGTCGTAACGCTCTTCGCGAGCGTAAGCGTCCTCAATGAGTTCGCTGTAATACGGGCTGACGGGGATCAACGGCGTCGTGGCGTAGAAGCCCGCTCCCGTGAAGGCGGTGTAGAGGAAGCCGCCCGCGAGTGTGCAGCCGCCGCTGGACATCGTCATTACGCCGAGTGCCCCCAACAGGCAGAGACGTTTCATCAATGAACTTGGCTTCATCATCATTCCTCTCCAGGAACTCGCTCGTGTCGATGGCCTGCATTTGCAGGCCGGATGAGATGTCGTGCTGTCGGGCTTCAGGGCAACCCGTCAACTCCGTCGTTGGTTGCAGAACTCGGCGAACTGCGGTGAAACGGGACTGTGAAACGTCCCACTCACCAACGACATCAATGACCGTACTATCTGTATCGAATGTTCTGGCTAATAACTTTTGCGATTTCCCCGACTTTGCCGATTGCAGGGGACATATGTCTCTCGTGTCTCTCGCCACCGAACGACCGCGCGGTGAGGAGCGGCGTATTGATGACTGTGGAGGTTCTTGAATTTCGTGGTGAGCCGGGTGCCGTCAGGCCAATGGCACTCACTTTGAGCGGCACGGCGCTAGCCGCCGGTGGATGGAGTTGTGTTTCCAAGCAAAGAACCGGCGGCTAGCGCCGTGCCGCTCACGCGGTGAATGACAAAGTGAGTGCCGGGTGCCGTCAGGCCCCGGATTCTTGGTCAAGAATCCGGGGCCTGACGGCCAATGGCTCACCAAATCATCTCAGCTTTCTCGGTTTCGTCTCTAAACGAAAGCAGCGTCTGCGAGGGGTCTCGCAGACGCTGAGCCATTCGTAACCGATGGGCGAGTTGATCGTCACTCGCCCAAGCACTAAGCGGATTCGGCGAGGCTGCTCCTGCGGAAGGAATTCATCCGCAGGAACGACCGACGATCACCAATTGCTCGGACTCATGAACCACCACCACTTGTCAGTGCGTGAGCGGAACATCAGGTTCCATTGGCCGTCATCCCATCGCAGTGTCGCGTCGCGCCAGCCGAGCGGAACCTGTGGGTACGGGTAGAACGGACCAATGTAGGGGAAGGCACTCGCGCTGTACTGCGTTGGGTAGTTCACAGCCGCCGAGTTCGGGTACTGAGCGTAGGAAGGCCACGCATAGTCTGGCAGGCTGGGGTTGTTGTAGACCGCCTGCGAAGCACCCGCGCCCGGATGACCATAGCCGGGAGGTCCACCTGGTCCCATTGGCATCGCACCTGCGGGCATCATCCCCGGACCCGGTTGACCTGGCATTGGCTGCCCTAGCCCCGGTCCCGGTCCCTGTTGACGATAGCCAGCACCTTGAATGCCACCTTGTGGGCCGGGTCCGTAGGGACTTTGGCCGTACTGAGCACCCGGTCCGCCCGGTCCCATTGGTCCGCCCGGTCCCATTGGTCCGCGAGGACCAGCTTGGGGGCGAGCCGCCTCTTCCGTGCAAGACAGTCGATTGGCGACCGATCGAACACCGGGGATCGACGAGACGACGCGCGAAGCGTTGGCTCGTTCGGTCTGAGTCCCGACGCTGCCGTCGAGCATCGCGGTGCCGTTCGAGTAACGGATCTGAATGTCGTAGCCGTCGAGATTGGCCGAAGTCAAAGCGGCACCGATTTGCTCGGCCACTTCCTGGTTGCTACCGGCAGCAGGAGCGGCGACTTCGCCGTTGACCTGCTGGACTTGGCGACCACGTTGTCCGCCTGCCTCATGGGCTGCCGAGACCACGCCGCCACGTTCCGCCGGTTGTTCCGACATCTTCGCGGTGAAGCGTCGGTTCTTCTCGGTGACGGCCAAGCGGTTGTCGACTCGCGACACCCCATCGACCTTGGAAACGAGGGCTGAAGCCTTCTCCTTGATCTTGGGGTCGGCGACCGATCCCGACAGAGTGGCCACTCCGTCCTTGTACTCGATGTTCACATCGCCCTGAACTTTGCCGCGCATCGCCTTGGCAATGTCCTCGGCCACCTTCTGGTTTTCCGTCTTGGTGGTCTTCCTGGCTCCTGCCGCAGGCTTCTCGTCCGTATTGGACTTCGGCCCGGCGGCGAGTGTCAGCCCGGGAGTTGCTGCCAGCAATCCCAGCGTCAACACCCACTTCCCGTACTTACGCATGGAATGTTCTCCTTCAATTCCTCGCTGACCGTCTCCGAATCCGTTGGGACGGGGCACCCGACCACAACTTGAACCGAGAATGGCTTCGGTCCGCCTCGTGTTTTTTGCCGGTAGACGCTTCGTGCGATGAATCATCGCCCGAACCGCCCGCCACCGTTCGTCTAGTGAAACAAAATGCTCCACCGGCGAGGCGCGCCGTGTCCCCGCTCCTTGTATTCATCGGCCAAGGAAGTCCGGCTACACAAGCTATTCTGGTTGTTTCGAGAAAATGCGTTCTAACGGTTTCATCGGCGGGAGCGAGATCGCAGGAATCTGAGCGGTTCGTGCCCAGAATCGCGTGGCAGTTGTCGCGTCGTTTCACCGCCTGTGGAAAAAGTCGTAGCACTGGCGGCTCGCCTCTGTTTTTCGCCTAGAAAAGCAAGCAGGTGAGCCGCCTACTCTACGTTTTTCCACAGGCAGTTAACCGTGTGAGCAATGCTCCGCGCGTCGTAGGGCGAAACACAATTCCACGTCGCTGAACGCGCGGAGCGTTGCCCACGCGGTTAAACGGCTCTGCGTCAATCTTGGCCGTGCGAGGTATAGACGACAGCGAGGCGATGAAACGACTCCGGCTAATACGGCCGACATACCGTGACACAGGCGGGATTCAGATCGTGGCCCGCGCAGTCTCACCCGCGTGGATGGCACTTCTCGTGGATCGCCTTCAGACGACTGTGTTCGACCTGCGTGTAGATCTGAGTCGTGCGGATGCTGGCGTGGCCGAGCAATTCTTGAAGAGCGCGAATCTCGGCCCCCCCCGCCAGCATATGCGTCGCGAAGCTGTGTCTGAGCGTGTGCGGGCTGATCGTGCGGCTCGCTCCGATCCGGCCCGCGTAGCGTTTCACGAGTTTCCAGACTGTGATTCGCGAGAGCGACTTCCCGCCGCGCGAAATCAACAGCGGCGAACTTTGCTCGTTCGACGTAGTCAACTTGGGGCGTTCGTGTTGCAAGTACGCTTCGACTGCCGCACGCGCGACCGGGTTCAGCGAGACCATTCGCTCCTTGTTCCCCTTCCCGATGCACCGGCAATAGCCTTCGTCGAGGTGAATGTCTCGCAGTGTGATCGTGCAGACTTCGGACGCCCGGCAGCCGGTCGCATAGAGCAGACAGAGTAGCGCCCGGTCACGGAGTGGGTAACGATCGGCCCGCGCGGGTGAGGCCAGCAGCCGGTCCACGTTGTCGGGGCTGAGGACTTTCGGCAGGTGTTGCCACAACTTCGGCGAGTTCACCAGTTCCACGATGCTCTCGGGGATCACGCCTTCCAAGACCAAGTACCGGAAAAACATCTTAATCGAGACCAAGTGCCGGGCGATCGAAGTCGCGGCGTAGTCTTGCTCGTTGAGATATCCCATGTAGTCGGAGAACAGCGGTAACTCGACCTGTTGAAGGCGAGCGGGACCATGCTCGCGAAACCAGCCGTTGAATTGGGCTAGGTCTCGCCCGTAGGCCAAGACGGTGTTGTCACTCAGCCCGCATTCGGCTCGCAGATAGTTGATGAAGTTCGGCAAATGCAATGCAGGATCAGCGGGACGAGCCACATCAACAGTGATCGCACCGGTCGGGCGTTTGCGTGGCGGCATAATCGAATCACCGAAAGGAAGTGCAGAGCATCCGCACTCCATCGGCAGCATCAGCCGCAGAGCTTGAGGGTTTCTTCCAATGTCGCCCGGTCTCGGGATGACATTGGGCTACGGCGACTTCGGCGGTCGCTTGGGCTTAAAGAATCGCATCGACTCTTTGACGACGCGCGATCGTGTGGCGAAGCGGACGAGCAGCGTCAGCAAAAAATTGCGCCAGCCGGGGACATAGCACTGGCGGCGGCGAGCGAGCGCCTTCAGCGACTGCTTCACCACGAAATCGACATCCAGCGCCGCGTGCTTCTGAAGCCAGCCGGGTGCTCCCGCGATATCGAAGAAAGCCGTGCGAGTCACGCCGGGACAGACGGCGGTCACCGTGATGCCGCGCTCTTTCAGTTCACAGTGCAGCGCCTCGCTGAAGTGCAGCACGAACGCTTTGCTGGCGGCGTAGGCTCCCATGTAAGCGACCGGCTGAAACGCCGAGAGCGAAGACACGTTCAAGATCGCCCCGTGTCCTCGCTCTAACATGCCGGGAAGCAGGCGATGCGTGAGTTCCGCCGTCGCCGAAATATTCAGCCGGATCATGTTCAGCACGCGATCGACATCGGTGGCGTCGGCCTCGCCCACGATCCCGAAGCCCGCGTTGTTGACCAATAGTTCGATCACGATGCCCTGCGCCGCGATCTCGTTCAGGATTCGTTGCGGCTCATCTGGTTCAGACAAGTCGGAAACGATGACGATGCAGCGCGTGCCGTGTTGCGTGAGCAGCTCCGCAGCCAGCGCCTCCATCAATTCGCGACGACGGGCGACCAACACGAAGTGCATCCCGCGCGAAGCCAATTGGCGCGCGAACTCGGCCCCGAGTCCCGTGCTGGCTCCGGTCACCAAGGCCCATTGATTGGCTAGCTGCTTCCACACGCTTCGTGATTCCGCGTCTTGCGTTGAGGCGCGCTGGAACGCGCGCTGAGAGGTCGTTTGGCGTCCGTGCCAAGGTCCGATCAAACGGATCCGTCGAGACACCTCTCTCGAGCGAAACCGTGTGAACGGGGCGGGATGCTAGCAGAATCGCCGGGACGAGACACCGGTTCCGGCCCGCCGCTACAATCCGATCCGCAGACGAACTCGCATCCAACACTGTTGCCACCACCGGCGTATTCTCCGGTCGGTGACACTCATGCACAGCACAATGGCACTTCCTGACCTGACAACCTTCGAGTCGGATGACCTCGGCGGCGCGACGAATGAGGCGCGGCTGGTGGACGAGGCACGTCATGGCAGCAAGCAGGCGTTCGGCGAATTGGTCGTGCGTTATGAACGGCGGCTGATCCGTGTCATCCTGCAATTTGTGAAGAGCGTCGAGCAGGCCGAAGACCTCGCCCAGGAAACGTTCATCAAAGCTTACGAGCGGCTGGAACAGTTCGACCCCGCACGACGATTCGGGCCCTGGCTGTTTCGGATTGGGGTCAACCAAACTTTGGACCACTTGCGGCGGCGAAAGCGTCGCGGCTGGTGGCTGCTGTTCACCGATCACCGCACGGAAAGACAACCCGATCCCGCCACCGCCGACCCGCGGCAAGCACTCGACCTGCAACAAGAGGTTGAGAAAGTCCTCGATCAGATTCCCGAAAACTATCGCATCGTGCTGATGCTGCGAGACCTGCAAAACTTTTCCACATCCGAGATCGCGGCGATGCTCGGGCGCAAAGAGGCGACGATTCGCTGGCGACTGGCCGAAGCCCGCCGCATGTTTGAAGAAGTCTGGGTCAGACGACGTGATGCCGATCCCTCGCTGCTCAACGAATCTGACCAAACTCCTGACAGCTCTACCCCAATGACCAATGACCAATGACGCCGAGGCCATCGCCATGAATTGCGAACAATCCCGCCGACTCTTGCCGTTGTGGATCGGAAACGATCTCTCGGACACGACTGAAGTCGAGGCTCTGCGTGCTCATGTGGCCGCGTGCCCGAAATGCCGCGAGCAACAGCGTCGCCTGCAACTCAGCCTCGACGCCCTGCAAACGATCTCGACCTCGGCGATGGAGCTTGAGACACACTCACGCCCCAGTCTCTGGCCGCTCGTCGCCGCTGCGTTGCCGGAATGGCCGCGTGGGCGAGACCGCTTCAACGGCTGGATCCCCGCCGCTGCGATGGCTCTCGCCGCGCTGCTGATGGTCGCCGTTTCGATCTCCTCCGTGCAGCGAGAATTCGGAACAACGTCCCCGCTGACGTGGCGACTCGCGCCGTCTTCTCCTTCCGACGGTCGCAACTTGTTTGAGACAGACGCGCGGTTCGCCCCCGGCGTCGTTCAAGAAGGTCTCTCGAACCCGCTCCTGCTCCCCGCAGGCAACAAGCTCGCGCCCGAGTTCTGAGTCACACGTTCGGTCCTGTGTAGGATGGGCACTCTTGCCCGTCCCGACCTGACTGGAACAACGTGTCTTTCAACTTGCCATCACCTGGTCCGTGATGAGATCTCTGAGCGGGGCGGCGTAAGCCCCCCGGTTCTTGGGACGTAAGTCCTCTTTGGAAGAGCCAGGGGGCTTATGCCGCCCCGCTCAGCGGCCTCTCACTTTTGTGATCGGGCTAGTCAACCTTGGTCTGCAATCCGTGCTAAGTCACGGCGCGGCCGTAATGCGTGAGCAGTCTCTCTCGCGTGGACCTGATCGCGGATGGAACCGCATCCGCAGTCAGACGGCCTGACGCGACGAGGCACTCCGCCAAGTCCTGCAACGTGCCGAGCGTGAGGTTGGGTGCGAAGACCAGCATCAGCCGGCGTTCGATCAAGTCGTCGAGCGTCGTGACCCATTCGCGTTCGATCACCCCGCGGACGACGCGCGTCGTGAACGGTGTGTCGGCGACAACGATGAGCGGCTGCGGGGCGACTGCGGCGAGGATCTCTCTCGTTCTCATTCCGTACAGCGGCCAGAGGGCGTTGGCCTCTTCAGCGGTCGTGCCATAATCGGTCGCCCATTGTTGCCAGAGCTTTGGCCACTCAGACGACTCGCGCGGAAAGTCGTCTGAACCAGCGAGCAACCGCTCGCATGTGGACGTTTGTCGTGTGATCCCGAGTTGCCGCAGCACGCGATCTGCGATTTGTTCCGCGACCGAACGGAACGTCGTCAGTTTGCCCCCGACCAGCGTGACGATGTGGACTCCATGCAGTCGATGCTCGACGAGCGAGTGGTCACGCGAGACGGCCGCGTTGTTGGTGTCGGTCGTGCGCGGAAGCGGCCGCACGCCGCTGTAGTGGGCGACGATATCGAAGCGACTCAGTGTCAGACCGAACACCGTTTGCACGAGGCTGAGTAAGTAGTCGAGTTCCGCATCGCTGGCGACAGCGTCCTCGGGTGGTCCCGACCAACGTTCGTCCGTCGTGCCAACGAGCACCGCGTCACCCAGCGGCAGGATGAAGCAAAGTCGTCGATCAGCCGTCTCCGCATAGACACCGCCGTCACCGAGAGCCGCCTTGAGTTGCGGGTGCCTCGTAATGAAATGACTCCCTTTCGTCCCGGCGAACAACGGCGTCGTCCCGGCGTCGATCCCGTTCAACGTGATGTCGCCCCACGCACCGCTGACGTTGATGATGAGGGACGGGGTGAAGGAGGGTTGATAGTGGAGAGTTGATGGTTGAAAGTCAGCAAGCGATTTCGTTGCGGCGCTTCTTGTTCCCTCGCCCCGGCCCTGCGGGGAGAGGGCTAGGGTGAGGGGTTCTTCTGCCTTCGCTTCCGGCCTTGTCCCGTCGCCCCCCGACTTTGGAGGGAGAGGGTTAGGGTGAGGGGGGCTTGGTGAGTCGGGCGAGTTGGAACTCAGAGCAGACCCGAGGATGCGGATCGCTGAACCGTGCCACTCCAACTTGGCATGAGGGATGACTTCAAACAGCGTTCCTTGTTCACGCGCCGATTGTTCTGCATCGGCCAATAGGTCGAAGACGCACCGTTCGGGGTAGACCATCTGCGCGTCGGAGTACTCGGCCATCCAGCGGTAGCGTTGAGGATCGACAAGGGGCTGAGAGGCGAGGGCTGAGGGACGAGGGACAGCCGATGAATCCGCCGCTGCCAGGTTCTGCTCCGTCCCTTGCCCCTCAGCCCTTGCCCCTCGCCGTCCCCCGCGACTTTTCGGCAGCCCGTCACCCCACGAGAACAGGTCATACATCCACAGGCCGATGCGCACGGGCCAATAGCCGCGCGGTGCGCGTCGTTCCGCACGGCTCAGCAACCAACGGCCAAGTCGCGTCCGAGCCAACTTGAAGAACCCGAGTACCGATCGGAGCAGCCCCGACCAACGCTGCGTCGTCGGGACGAAGAGCCTGAGTGGACGAACCAGATGCGGCGCGAGTTCGAGTAACCGCCGCCGTTCGATCAGCGACTCACGCACCAGCCGCACGTCGCCGTATTCGAGATACCTCAACCCGCCATGTATGAGCCGCGACGATTTGGACGTCGCCCCGGCCGCGAGGTCGTTCGCGTCGATCAGCACCACCGGTACGCCGTTCAGAGCCAACTCGCGCGCGACGGCCGCGCCATGAATCCCGCCACCGAGGACGAGCACAGGTCGAGCGGCTTGTTCCGGCGAACTGTCTGTCGATCCAAGTGAGGTCATGGCGAGAGTCCGTTGTGAAGGGAATGAGAGTCGGCGGAAGAGCTAGGATGGCAAACGGACATGTTCCTCGATTATGCTGCAAATCAGCGAAAGACAAATTGCCTTAGGGGGGGCGTGCGATGACGGATGAAACTCATGCGGCGTGGTGGAAGTGTTGGAACTGGCCTTGGTCGGTCTGGGGCTTGTTCGTGGTGGTGCTGATCGCCCTGACACCGTTTGCGGTGCGAGCGTGCTTCTTAGCGAACGTTCCTGATATGGGCGAGCCATTCGACGTGGAGGCGTTTGTCGGCGACGTGATTCCTCCCGAGGAGAACGCCTTCACCGAGTATCGCGCCGCACAGTCGATGCGAGTGCAGTTGATTGAAGGCATGCGTCTCAAGGGAGTGACCGAACCGGCCAATCACGACGAGGTCTACAAGCAAGGTTGGGAGGCGGCCGACGCAGCGATGCGGACGTGGATCGATGACCATCGCCCGGCGCTGGCTCTCTGGCGGCGCGGGTCTGAGAAGGAGCGGGCACTCGATGTGTCTCCCGCCACGATGACGTTTTCCACGCATCTGGCGGCGGCTCAAGAGCTGCGCAGTTTTGTCCGGATCGGGCTGATCGATCAGATGCGGTGTCTGCACGAAGGGGATGTCGATGAAGCGTGGAAATTGGCCCGCGCGGGCTATCGCAGCGGCGGTCATGCGTCGCATCGCGGACCGATGATTTCCGGATTGTTCGGCGCCGCGCTCCATGCCATGTCTTCAGGTGGAATGCAGCGATGGGCCGAGCATCCCGCCGTGACGGCCGATCAATTGCGAGCGGGCCTCGCACAAGTCAAAGCCGACTTCTCGCTGTACGAGTCCCAATCGAACATGCTCAGGACCGAGTACCTCGCGCTGCGGAACTCGCTGAGAATTCCCGGTTGGATGGCTAACCTTGGTCCCGTAGGTGGACAACCGGGTGATATTCCCGAGCGAGTTCAACGTGGGTTCTTTTGGATGGTCGGTGAACCTGAGCTGACCATCCGCCTGTTCCGCCACATCATCTCCAACCAAACTCGCGAGATCGACCAGCCGCTGGCCTTGCGTCGCAAGCTGGTCGGCTCTGGCCTCGTGATGCTGTTCGACACCGATCCCACCGTGGCCCGTGCCCCCGGTGAACTCGACCCCACCCAGATCGACCGCGTAGCGAAGCTGTCGATCGTCAGCAAGATGATCTTCCCCGTCACGAAGCAGGTGGACGATGGCGTTCAACGCTTTCGCGGACGACAAACCGCGCTGGAAGTGATGCTCGCCGCGCAGGCCTATCGCCGCGACAAGGGCGAGTTCCCCGCGAGCCTCGACGCACTGGTCCCCGACTATTTGGAAGCGGTCCCACTCGACCCGTGTCATCGCAGCGGCGGGCGACTCCTCTACCGCCGCGACTCACCCACCAAGGCCCTCGTCTGGAGCGTCGGCGAAGACGGCACCGACAACGAAGGAGCCATCGAATCCGAACAAGGCCGTCCCGCTGATGTCGGGTTTGAGCTGAAGTAGCCCACCCGTTGGTGGTTGTTCAAACTTGGGGTCGGCACATCGACAATCGAGTGAGCTTTGGTGAGCCGGGTGCCGTGAGGCCAATGGCACTCACTTTGAGCGGCGGGGCGCTAGCCGCCGGTAAACGGAGTTGTGTTTCCAAGCAAAGAACCGGTGGCTAGCGCCGTGCCGCTCACGGAGTGAATGACAAAGTGAGTGCCATTGGCCGTGAGGCCCCGGACTTGTACGACAAAGAGTCCGGGGCCTCACGGCACCCGGCTCACCAAAGCTCACTCTGAAAAACGACCGTTCTTGATCCGCCACGTCCTCAATCCGCCAACAGCAGTTCCACCGCCTCCTCGACCCAGCCGCTGTTCCAGAGGTGCTTGAGCTTGGGGCCGTCGCGATAGACGTGCGGGATCTTGGCTTCGTCGAGGAGTCGATGGGCGGTCTCGTGTTGAGTGCGGAAGTTGTCGTAGCCGGTCAGGACCAAACGCGGTGAAGTCGCTTTGAGGTCGGGGCAGTTGAGAATCGCGGGGAGGACGCGGCGCGATTCAAAGTGTTCCTGAGTGCCGAAGACTTGGGCTGCTCCATAGAGATCGAAACGGGGCATGTCGAGTGGCGCGTCCCAAGCGGCGGCTTTGTCGAAGAGATCGGGATGCCGGGCGAGCAGGCTCCACGCGCCCCAGCCTGACTTGCTGAAGCCGAGGAGAAGTCGCCCCTCGCGCGTGGCTCTCACTTGGTAGGTTCGGTCGATGAATGGGACGACGACCTGCACGAAATAGGTCTCCTGCCGGATCGACTTGTCGGTCGGATGGTCCACGTACCACGGCAGGTGGGCGAATGTCGGGGCCACGCAGATCAAGCCGTGTTTGTTGTGCAGGTCGAGTCGTTTCACTTCGGCCAACCCGTCGCCGTACTTTGATTCTCGCCCCGCTTCGACGGAGAGGACGAACAGGACGCGCGACATTTTTGCCGAGTCATACTTGTCCGGCAGCAGGACGCGAATCTCGGTCGGCTTGGCTTGGAACTCGGACTCAACGGTGTGTGTGATCCAACCTTCGACTGACTTCTCACCGCGTGAGATCGTCGTTTTCAAGGCGGCGTCTTCGCCGAACGCCCGCGTGACGCAGGTGGCAGCGAAGATGAACGCGATCATCAGGCCGAGCAGTACGCCCAGACACCCACCGCGCGGGGTGACGATTCCTCGTTGTGCGGCCAATGATTCGACGAACTCCTTCGCCTCCTTCAGGCCGCTCGACGTGTGTTCGCGGTAGAGCTTGATCGCTTGAATCTTTTGGCCCTCTTGGACGAGCCGGAGCAGTTGTTGTTCGATTTCGTGGCTCAAGCCACCCGGAGTGCCATCGCTTCCAGAGAACGTGATGAGGTTGCCGCGTTCGATCGCCTCGACGCCCGCCTTCGCTTCGGCCAACCCGACGCCAGTGGCCTCGCGCAGCAGTTTGATCGCTTCGAGTTTTTGTCCCTCGGCGGCCAGTCTCCGAACGCGATCCGCCAGCTCGACGTTATCCGTGGGGGACTTGATCACGGGCGCGCCGCAGTGTTCGCACAGCCGCGCCGTTTCGGAAGTCGCTTGGCCGCAGGTTGAGCAGGGTTTCATGGAGCGGTCCAGTTGAGGGCAAAGTGCGGCCGGTGATTTCTACTCCACGCGGCCCAAACTGAGAGATTGGCGATCCGCATGCCGTCAGGCTGCGGGTTCTTCATGTTCGCGGGAAACCCGTGGCCTGACGGTACACGGCTCGCCTCGAACATTTCATTCATGGCCTTACGAGGTATCGGCCGCACAATCAGAGCAGAGTCACCGCCCACGCAAGGCCATCGTCTTTTTCAACTTGGGTGCCACGGTCACGGAGTCCTCGACGTGGCCGTGAGATTGGGAAATCGGCTTGGAGTTCTCACACGGCCACGTCGAGGACTCCGTGACCGTGGCACCCGTTTCCCAAATTTAACAGGGCGGTGGCCTCGTTGACCGGGCGGATGATCTTGTCGTGTTTTGCCCGTTTTACTAGGTTCCCGCCCCTGTTCCTCCCTTTTCAACTTGATCATCGTCGTGCGGCTGCGTCCCGTCGTTCTGAAGGGACGCGCGCCGTGAACACATCTGTATCGAACGCTCTCCCTGTCAAAGTCTGTTCTTCCCGTGTTGAGTTCGCTCATGATTCGCCGTGTCGGTCCGCTGCTGTGGCTCGGACTGGGGCTGTGTGCAGCCTCGGGCTGCGCTCTGTCCGCGCCGAGTCGCATGAGCGGTCTCGGAAAACAGGTTTCATTGAGCGATGAGACCGCAGCGCGAAGCATGCTGTCCGCGCGGAGCAAGCCTACGAGCGATGGGGTGGAAGTGCGGGAGACTCGTTCGCCGCGCGAGGCTGCGTCGCGCGGTCTTGTCACGCACCGATCACAGAAAGCGGTTGAAGCATCCCTCCACGAATCGCCTCTAAATGATCGCGGTTTGCAACACGAACCGGCCATCGTTCCGGGGCTGCCGCGACGCGAGAGCAGGGTGACGGCGGACGATGCGACGACGACACGCAGTGACGAGCTGTCCGTGCGAGGTCTTGAGCCGGGCCGTCTCACACTGGCACAACGCGATGACTCCGGCGCGACACTGCTGTTCGGCGGTCACTCCACCGATCAACCGGCCGTTGAGCTAGAAAACGGTGCGCGGTCCCCCATCACTCAGGCGGTGGCGTGGACGGAAGAACAGCGGCCGGATCAGACCGCCAATTCGGGCCTCCGCACGGCGAATTACCGCTCCGATCAGGATGCCTCCGACAACCCGGTTGAGTTGCAGGGGTTCGAGGCGATCGCGCCGCCAGCATCTTCAACGATCGCGAACGAGCTGCCGATGTGGAGTAGTCGTCCGTCTGCGGGAGTCTCAGTTCCTCTTCGTTCGCCGATGGAATACGGCGGAGTACTTCCCCGTCGCGAGGCGAGCAACACGGCGGATGGATTTCACAATGTGCCGCTCGGTGAAGTGCTTCCCACGCCCAAGAGAGATACGCACGGTCCAGCGCTACGTGGTCCCGCGTTGCGAGTGCAGCCCGTCAATTCTCAAGCTGCGCCGCCGCTTCCGCCCAGTCCGTGGCAGTCGGAAGTGAATCAGCTCATTGCGCGCGTGGAAGGTGAATTGAAGGACATGTCGCCGGGATCGAGTGTCGCGGCGCAGGCCGAGTACCGTCGCCGCCAGGTCCATCTAAGGTTGTTGTATTTGGTCGCTCAACGGCCCGAGCAAGCTCTGACGGCGATCTCGGGTTTGGAGGCGTCCGAGCAGGAGTATTGGCAGCAACTCTGCTGGGCCGCGTCGAACTCACTCGATGCCGAACAGTTCCCGCTCCCGCGTGATCGCGCGACACAGTCGATCGCACCGCTCAACACGGCCTTGCGCCGGCTGCGCGAACAGGCGGACTTGTCGATCAAGAACACCGCCTTCTGCGAACAGATTTCGTACTTCGGCAACTACCAGAAGTTCGCGCGAGATGAGTTCACTCCCGGTCAGGAAGTGCTGCTGTACGCCGAGATCGAGAACTTCAACACCGAGCAAACGCCCGACGGCGAACATCGGACTCTGCTCCGTTCGGTCATCGACATCATCGGTGCGAACGGCCAGACTCGCTGGCACAAGACGTTTGCCGCGACCGAAGACCGCTGCCGCAACCCGCGCCGCGACTACTTCCACAACTACCAGTTCACGATCCCCGACCGCCTGCCCCTCGGCCCACACACGCTCAAGCTGACCGTCGTCGATGACCTGAGCGGCAAGCAGGCGAGTTACTCGCTGCGGTTTCTGGTGAAGTGAGGGTTCGTCGAGGGGGCTGGTGGTTCAAAGTGAAAAATTCTGAGCGGGGCGGCGTAAGCTCCCCGGTTTTTCCAAAGAGGGCTTACGCCCAAGAACCGGGGGGCTTACGCCCAATGGCACTCACTTTGAGCGGCACGGCGCTAGCCGCCGGTGGATGGTGTTGTGTTTCCAAGGAAAGAACCGGCGGCTAGCGCCGTGCCGCTCACGGGGTGAATGACAAAATGAGTGCCATTGGGCTTACGCCGCCCCGCTCAGATGTCTCATTACTGACCGCGCGGAGTTTAACCTGCCTCCAGCTTGATGAAGCGATATCATCGCCGCCCGTGTTGGACCGGCCTCGTGCGGAGGCCACTCTTACGGACGAGGCATCTTCGATCATGCTCAGCCTGACTCAAGCGTTCGACAAACTGCTGGCCACCGTTTCGCCGTTGGAGGCCGTGTCACTGCCGCTCGCAGACGTGTTGGGGATGACGTTGGCCGAGGATGTTTCGGCACCGGAGGATTCGCCGCCGTTCGACAAGTCGCTGATGGATGGTTTTGCGGTGCGAGCTGACGACGTGGCGGGCGGCTTCGCGTCGCTGCGAGTCATCGAAATCGTGACGGCCGGTCGAGTTCCCTTGAAAGCGGTCGGTCCCGGCGAAGCGACGCAGATCATGACCGGAGCGCCGATCCCCGACGGAGCCGATCTGGTCGTGAAGATCGAGGAAACGCTGCCCGACATCGACAGCGTTCACGTCACGACGAAGTCGATCACGCCGGGGACCAACATCGTGCGTCGAGGGACCTCAGTCCGCGCGGGCGATGTCGTGTTGAAGGCGGGAATGAAACTGAACGGCTCGCGGATCGGAGCCTTGGCGGAACTCGGCCGCGCCGTGGTGAGTGTCCATCGCCGCCCCACGGTCGCCGTGCTGGCGACGGGAGACGAACTGGTCCCGATCGGCCAGAGACCGGGACCGGGGCAGATCAGGAATTCGAACGAAGCGATGCTCGTCGCACTGCTGCAAGCGGCGGGAGCCGTTCTCGTCTCGCTCGGTATCGCCCGCGACAACCGCGCCGATTTGAAGGCCAAGATTCAAGAGGGCCTTCAGTGCGACATGCTCGTTCTGTCGGGAGGCGTTTCCGCCGGAACGCTTGATCTCGTTCCGAGTGAACTCGCCGAAGCGGGGGTGCGCGAAGTCTTTCACAAGGTCGAGTTGAAGCCGGGGAAGCCGGTCTGGTTTGGAGTACGCGCTGGTTTTCCGAGCGGGGGACGTGAGTCCCCCGGTTCTTCGATCTCGCGAGTTGCAGAAGAGCCAGGGGACTCACGTCCCCCGCGCGGAGAGTCCGTGTATGTCTTCGGCCTCCCCGGCAATCCGGTTAGCAGTCTGGTCTGTTGCGAGTTGTTTGTTCGGACGGCGATCCGGCGGTTGATGGGGGAACAGCCTCCCATGCCGAGGCCGATTCCGGCGCGTCTCGAACACGATTACTCGGCGCGAGCGGATCGGCCGACGTATCACCCGGCGAAGCTGATGTGGTCGCCCGAGGGAGCCACGGTGAAGCTCGTTCCGTGGCATGGCTCGTCCGACTTGTGCGGCACCGTGGCGGCGAACGGGATGGCGTTCCTGTCCGGCGAAGCGAAGGAGTACCGCGCGGGAGAGATGTTGGACGTGATCCCGTGGTGAGTGGCGTGGCCAGTCATGTGACAGTCAAAAAGGGCGGGGTCAGGTGGTTCAAAGTTCAATTTTCGCAGCGAAAATTGAACTTTGAACCACCTGACCCCTGATCGTCACCAAGCGCCGTTCCCACGTTGGCGGGCTTGAACTACCATCGGCCGTTCAATCTTGTTGCTGAAAACGGGGAAGAGAAAACAAGCTAAGAACCCCTCACCCTAGCCCTCTCCCCGCAGAGCCGGGGCGAGGGGACAAAGCAACAGCCAAGACAGGGCCGCAGCACTATCGAAACCGTCCTCGCTGCAATGCCCACTTTCACCGCGAAGCAATCTCTCCACGGAAGGAGACGCGATTCATGTCCGGAGCGACGATGGTTCCTGAAGAGAAAATGGCCACTGAACAGCAGTCTGTTAGCGAGCGACAGCAATCGCTCAGCGTAGACGCGACGAGGGGTGAGGCCAACGTGAACCGGTCGGTGCTGGACATCATCGCGTCGGCGCGGAGGACTCGCGAAGTGCGTCGGTTTCAAACCGGGAGCATTGGTGCGTGGAGCATGTCGCTGATGTCCGCTGCTTTGCTGTGGGCCTGCTTCACTCCCGTGAACGCCAGTCCGCTCGCGTGGGTCGCGCTGGTTCCGCTGCTGTTGCTGGTGCGCATCGAGCAGCGCGTGCGCTGGATGTACACGGCCGTTTATGGCGGCAGCTTGCTCGGGCAACTGGCGACGTTGCAATGGATGCGACTCGGCGATCCGACGATGTACATCGCATGGTCGGCGCTGTCGGTTTATGTTGCGATGTATGCGGTCGCGTTTGTCGCGGTCGCGCGCGTGGCGGTCCATCGTTGGAAGCTGCCGCTCGCCGTGGCGGGGCCGGTCGTCTGGACGGGGCTCGAGTTCCTGCGTGCTCATTTGATGACGGGCTTCGCGTGGTACTTCCTCGGTCACTCGCAGTACCGCTGGTTGGAGTTCATTCAGATCAGCGACCTCGTTGGCGCGTATGGCGTCAGCTTTGTGATCGCGATGAGTTCAGCGGGACTCACGCTGCTGGTGCCTCATGCGTGGCTGATTCGATTCCGGCTGGTTCATGCTTCGACGGGACCAGTCACGCCCGCGGGGCTGACGCTTGGGCAGCTCATTCAAGTTGCGGTGGCCGTCGTGGTGTTCGGTTCGACGCTGACGTACGGCTATGTGCGGCGAAGTCAGGCCGCGTTCATTCCGGGTCCGCGTGTGGCGCTGATTCAAGGTAACTTCACGGCGTCGCTGCGAACGACTCAGCCGACGGAGCAAGAAGTGTTTCTCAAGCACTTGCGGCTGATGGCTCAGACGGTCAAGGAACAGCCCGACGTGATCGTCTGGCCCGAAGCGATGTTTCCGTTTCCGCTGTTCAACGCGCCAGCCGACATGACGGACGCGCAGCTTCAAGAGTTGGCTCCGTACATCAAACCGGAGGTGTGGCGTGACGAGTGGGTCCGCAAGACGATGGCGACCGAGAGCCTGCGCACGAATGCCGCGCTGATTCTCGGAGTGAACACGGCGGTCGCGACGCCCGAACGCTTGAAGCAGTTCAACTCGGCCGCCTTCGTGCGGCCCGATGTCGGTCTGGCGGGACGCTATGACAAGCTGCACCGCGTGCCGTTCGGAGAGTACGTGCCGCTGCGCGAGTCGCTTCCGTGGCTGATGGGTCTCACGCCGTATCGCGACGCGGGTGGCTTGGACAAGGGCGAGCGGGCGGCGGTGTTCGAATATGGCAAGTGGCGGATGGCTCCCGTGATTTGCTTTGAAGACACTGTGCCGCATCTGGTGCGCGGGATCGTTGCAGCGGGGACGAACAACGACACGGGAACGGAGCTCAGCCTGCTCGTGAACCTCACCAACGACGGCTGGTTCCACGGTTCGAGCGAACTCGATCAACATCTCATCACGTCCGCGTTTCGTGCGGTCGAATGCCGAACGCCGCTGGTCCGCGCCGTGAACACGGGGATCAGCGCGATCATCGACGGTGACGGCGCGATCCTCGATCCCGAAGTTTTTATTGATGGTGACGCGAGGCTGAATGCGCCGCTCGCACCGCGCACGTCGGCTCGCGATCCGAAGACGGGCGCGTGGCATAGGCAACTGAGTGCGGCCCTCGTTCACACCGTGCCGCTCGATCCGCGACGCAGCCTATACGTCCGATTTGGCGACTGGTTCGCGATGCTCTGCTGCGCGAGTGTGGTCTTCGTCGCGCTGAGTGTGTTGCTGCCGAAGCGAGATCGAAGTCCGGCTTAGCTTCGTTAGCCGGATTTCGAGCGTTCATAAGTCGCTTTGCTAGGAGACGCCTTAATGTCGCGAGTTCGTGTCTTGTGTGTGCTGGTGCTGATCGGGTTGCTGTTCTCGGCCATTGAGCCTGCAGTGGCGCAGTCAGCGGCACAGCATAAGAGTCGCCACGTGATCTACATCACGTGGGATGGCTTTCGCTGGCAGGAGTTCTTCGGCGGGGCACAGCAACTATTCATCAGCAAGGATGCGGGGGTCGCGGATGTCGAGGGCGTCAAGGCACGCTTCCATCGCGACGACGAAGTGGCTCGACGCGAAGTCTTGATGCCGTTTGTCTGGACCGTGATGGCGAAGCAGGGCCAGATTTTTGGTGACGCGACCAAGCAGGCTCCGGCCAAGATCGCGAACACGATGAAGTTCTCGTATCCCGGTTACAGCGAGATGTTCGTCGGCTATCCCGATGACGAACGAATCACGTCGAACAACAAGTTCCCGAACCCGAACGTCACGGTGCTGGAGTTCCTTAACCGACGACCCGGATTTGAAGGGCGCGTCGCCGCCGTCGCGACCTGGGATGTGTTTCCGTCGATCATCAATCAGGAACGCAGCGGCGTGTACGTGTACGCCGGAATCACGCCGATCCCCGGTCATGATCTCACGACGCGCGAACGGATGCTCAACGAGTTGATCGACGACACGGTCGTTTTGTGGCCGAACAACCAGATTGATTCGATCACGTTTCAAGTGGCGACCGAGTACCTCCAGCGAAAGAAGCCGCGTGTCTTCTTCATCGGTTTGGGTGAGACCGACGAATGGGGGCACGGCCGACGCTATGACCGCTATTTGTATGCGGCACACCGCGCGGACGCCTTCGTGCGGCGCGTCTGGGAACTGGTGCAGTCAATGCCCGAATACAAGGACCAGACGACGATCGTGATCGGGCCCGATCACGGTCGCGGCAGCACGATCCGCGACTGGACCGATCACGGCGCGAGGATCGAAGGAGCCGAGTTCATCTGGTCGGCGATCCTCGGCCCTGACACGCCGCCGCTCGGAGTGCGCAGCGATGTCGAGACCTCGCTCAGTCAGATCGCCGCCACGCTGGCGACCGCTGTCGGCGAAGACTTCAACGCGGCGAGTCCGAAGTCAGCGCTGCCGCTGCCGGTGAAAGGGAATTGAGGTTGTAAGAGCCTTGGTTAGATTGATTCTTCGGTCTCCATGAATGTCCACTGGCGAGCTTTCCCTCGAGTTTGAATGGCCAAGCAACCGTGCAAGATTTCGTTTCGGAATGGCTGACTAATTTGACTGACTGAGTTCGCCAAATGTAGGGTGGGCTATGCCCACCAATCCGCAATCGCGGGTAGTGGGCTACTGAAAGTCAGAGAGTCGAACCAACAAAAGGAATCGACGATGTGTCCGGACTCGAATCGTCGAGAGCGGCTTCGGATCACCCGGCTGTCGAATTCATCGCGCGGCGGGTTGCGGTATTTGCTGGGAGTCGGGATTGCCTGTTGTTTGATTGCGTCCTGCCGACCGCGGGCGATTGAACCGCGGCGCGGCGCGGCAACGAGTGCTTCGCAAACGGCAGGTCCGGTTTTTTTTGTAGATCGGGCGGCAGAAGTCGGCATCGATTTTCAACACGAGACCGATCCGCCCGGTTCGTACTTTCTGCCCGAAATTATGGGATCGGGTTGTGCCTTGTTTGACTTCGACCGCGACGAAGATCTCGATGTCTTAATCGTCAATCTGGGAACCGGTTACTCGGCGGGAGGCATGTCTCGGGCCGTAACCCATCGGTTGTTCGAGCAGGTCGCGAGCGGTCGGTTCATCGATGTCTCGGAGCGAGCAGGTTTTGTCTCGCAGAGCCTAGGCATGGGAGTGGCCATCGGAGATGTCAACAACGATGGCTGGCCGGATGTCTATTTCACGAGCTACGGGCCCGACCAGCTCTTTTTAAATCGCCAAGGTGGCCGATTCGACGATGTCACGGCGGCGGCTGGCATCGACAACCGTCATTGGGGGGCAAGCGCGTGCTTCGTGGACTTCGATCGGGACGGCTGGCTGGACCTGTTCGTGGCGAATTACGTCGATTATCACGACCGAGTCTGCACTCGCGTCGGCGGTGGTGGGCGAGACTACTGCGGCCCGCACCTCTTTTCGGGTACGGCGGCGAAATTATTCCGCAACGTGACCGGTGAGATGACATTGACTAATGCGCGGGCACCAACCGACGTGACGCTCACGTCCGGCGACACACCAAACCGGGCCGCTCGCTTTCAAGATGTCAGTATGGAATCGGGCATCGCCAGCCAACGCGGACCCGGATTGGGCGTGGCGGCAGCAGACTTTAACGCGGACGGCTGGCCTGATCTGTATGTGGCGAATGATCAAACCGCAAACTTCCTCTGGATCAATCAGCACAACGGCACGTTCGTCGAAGAAGCGATTCTGCGTGGCTGTGCTTACGACGCGCAGGGCAATGCTCAGGCCAGCATGGGCGTGGCATTAGGCGATCTCGACAACGACGCCGATCTCGACATCTTCCTCACGCACCTCGACGGCGAACGCAACACGCTGTACCTAAGCCAGCCCAATGGATCATTTGAGGATGCGACCATCGCCGCCGGACTCGGTTCGGTGAGCCAGCCCTTCACGGGTTTCGGAACCGCTTTTCTCGATATCGATCTGGACGGCGACGAGGACCTGGTCATCGCCAACGGTCATGTAAAACGTCCTGACGCGGCGAAGCGAACCGAGTCACCAAGGATCGGCGCAGGTGCGAGTCGCAGCACGAAGTCCCCCTTCACACCAGACTTCTGGTCGCCCTATCGACAGCGCGGGCAGATCTTGTTGAACGACGGTGAAGCGAAGTTCAATGAACTGATCGCGGAAGGCGACGACTTACTGACCACTGAGCATTTGTCGCGCGGGTTGGCGGTTGGCGACATTGACAACGACGGTGATCTGGACCTCGTTGTGAACCGGATTGGTGCACGAGCCGCCGTTTTCATGAACGAAATTCCGCGTCGTGGACACTGGTTGTCGATTAAGGTCGTCGATCCCCAACTCGGTGGTCGTACTGTTTACGGTGCGATGGTCACGGTCGTCGCCGGGGAACGCCGCTGGATACGATGCCTTCAACCGGGGACGAGTTACCTGTCGTCTCACGACTCACGAATCCATGTGGGCCTCGGTACGATTGATCGAATTGAACGCATCGAAGTGAAATGGCCGGAAGGAACGCAGACTGAGTTTCACGTCACTGAGGTCGATCGCGAACATGTCCTCGCACGAAAACCCGACTGATCGACCAGGTGCTCCGCCAGTTGCGGTCGCCCGACGGGCCACGTCCGTGCGAGGTCGGCGAGTCGTTGGAATGCTGGCCGCGACGTGCAGTCTTGCGCTGCTCGTGGCACTGGGAACGTGGAGGCTGTTCGGGCCGCACGACGTTGTCATTCCAGCCGTGGATCTCACGGAAGCTCAGTCTGCCGTGAGACGTGCAATCGAATCCGCTCAACGAGCGGTCAAGGACGATCCACAGTCGGGTCTCGTCTGGGGGCGGCTGGGAATGGTGTTCTCTGCGCATGAGTATTCGTCCGAATCGGTCGCCTGCTTCCGTGAAGCTCAGCGCCGCGACCGGTCGGATGTCCGGTGGCCGTACCTGCTCGCCATCGCGTTGGAGATCAACGATCCCCCGGCCAGCTTGATGGCCTATCGCGAGGCGATCTGGTGTGGCGGCGCACTCGTATTGCCGAGATTGCGCCTCGCCGAGTTGTGGTTGCACCTCGGTGAATTGGATGAGGCCGAAGTGTTGTTAAGTGCCCTCATCAACACCCAGGCGAATGATGCTCGCATCCACTTCCGCATGGCCCAACTTCTGGTTCGACGCGGTCGGTCGGAAGCAGCCCTGCGACACGTAGAAGCGGCTCACGTCGCCGCACCGCACCAGCGCGCCGTGGCCGAACTGCGAGCTCAAATTCGTCACGCGACACGACGTGTTGAAACTGAAGTAGCCGACAAACAGACACGCAACGAATCCGAAGCGAGTGCGACCGGATGGCCTGATCCGATGCTTGAAGAAGTTCGGCGATTGCGACGAGACGGCTACTGGCGCGCGTCGCAGGCGCTGCAACTCATTGAAGACGGAAAAATCCAGCAAGGGCTGGCAGAACTGGAGCAGGCCGCGTCTGAGGCTCCCACGGATTGGACACTCTCTGCCAAACTGGCCCGCGCCTATCTCATGGCCAACCGGCTCGACGCCGCCGAACGGCAGCTGAACCGGGCGGTCGAGCAGTTTCCTCGCGTGTTTGACTTGTTTCGATTGCGCGGCTCGATGTGGTTACTGCGCGAACAGTGGGACGAAGCGGTGCGCGACTTCCAGCAGGCGCTTGCGTTGAAGGCCGACGATGCCGCCTCGCACGCCGATCTTGGGTTTTGCTTGCAACAGATTGGAGATCGTGCGAGTGCGAAGCGTGAATTCATTGATGCCCTGCGTCTGAATGCCGGTCTCGACAGTGCCCGATTGCAATTCGCCAAACTGCTCCTCGACCTGGGCGATCCGAACGCCGCGCGGGATGTCGTGTCGGTCCTGTTGAGGACGAACCCGGACCACACCGAGGCGCGCGCGATTCTCGATCAAGCCACAGCCAACCCCTGAAGCCGGAGACCATGGTCCCACACCCACCCGAACCGTCAGCGAGGACGTTGTCACCCATCCGCCCTCACTGACGGTTCGGGTGGGTGGGTGACGCCGCACTTCCTCAATTCATGGATCGTGAATCATCCGGGTGAAAACGAACAGGCGGCCAGGACGATCGTCCCGGCCGCCTGTCAAAGCTTTTCAAAGTGGAGTCAGTCAATTCCTTCGAGACACACCGACGTCGGTGTCAGACCGTCAGAATTCGCCGATTTGAACGCCATCCGACTTGGAACCCAGAAAGAGGAACGTGTTGGAGTCGATGTTCTGGTTGATAAATCGAACCGCTCCGTCAGTCAGCAGTGCGTGGGTTCCTCCGGTATGGAAGCTGGACATCCCTTCCCAACGGCAACTCGGGCAATTGCTCCCTCCTGGCCCATCGACTCCATTGATCGGCTGCATTTGTGTGCTGGTACCGATTTCCCACCGCATTCCACGCCCCCCGTCCGGCGCAATACTCATGTCGGTCAGACTGTTGGGGCGGTAGCCACGCACTTCACCCACGACGATCGTATTGCTGGTTCCATCGGTGACCGCCGCGATCGGGCTCATGCCATTGAAAAACATCACCCCTCGACGGTTCAGATCCGTGGTATTGCCAATGGCCCACTGCTGACGTGCTCGACCGCCCGGGGGCTCGGCCGACCCATAAACACCAAAGTAAGTCACCAAATTCCCGTCGAAGTTGTTTCCCGAATTCTTTCCAACCTGTGGATTGCTGGGGCATTCATAAGCCGGAAACCGACGCCGAATCGCCGCTAGGTTGGGAGCAAAGTCCCAGCGTTGATCAAAATTGAGAGTGCTGTACAGCGGAGCCTTGTCGATGTACGGCAGTAGGAAGAGCAGGAAGGTTCCCGGGCGATCACCCCATTCGTTGTCGGTACCAGCCAGAAATGTTCTGAGGTGATTCTCGAGCGGGGGAAACGTGTTGAAGGTGTCGTGATAGTTGTGCAGCGCCAACCCGATTTGTTTCAGATTGTTTTTGCACTGAGTCCGGCGAGCAGACTCTCGAGCCTGCTGGACGGCGGGCAGCAACAGAGCGATGAGGACCGCGATAATCGCGATCACCACCAGTAATTCGATCAGCGTGAAACCGAGGCGAAATCGCCGGTTTCGAAGGCTAGCCTGCATGTCAAACTCCTCAAAAATGAAATACAAAATCCGGCCGAACTGGCCGATGACTACGCTGAAGCGGAATCGGAACACACCCGACCGAGGTGGCAAAAGAGACGATTGCCCCAAGGCCAACAGGATTATCGACGACTACTTACTCGTGACCTCGATCAAAATCTTTTGATTTTCGTCGGCCTTTTCTTTGATCTCAACCATCAGAGTGGTTGTGGCCCCATCACGGAATAGTTGAGCAATCTCGCAGGCGGTCGCCGGAACTGAGGGAGTCGCACCCGTAGCAGAAGAACCTTCCATCACACCCATCGGGCAATTCACCGTGACCTTGTGATGTCCCACGACGGCTCCCATTTGGTTGTCGATACCGCGCAGGGCAAACTTGCCATCCGCAGTCGTTGCGGCCGACGATTGCGGCCCCTTGGTTCCCTTCCCCCCATTGGGCGCAAACGTAATCAAAATGCCCGCAGCAGCAGGCTTACCGTCAATCATGACACTGCCTGAGGCCGGGATCAGTTTCGGCCCCGTACTGCCGCCGCCGCAACCTAGCGCAAGCACCAACGTCAGGGCCAAAAAATGTGAGCAGGCAATTCTTGTCATGAGTCGGGCTTTCGACAGAGTGCAATTAGGAACGCGAAAAAACAGAATCCCGGGCGGGGAGACGACAACTTGCCGATGGCGATGAAGAGACAATTGCCTGTTTAAGGCTGGCAAAACCAGCACACGTTCATTGTCACTCGGAGCATTGACAATGAACGGTTCACACGATGCCCGTTCGGATTGCAACGGCTGACTCTTCGTCTCAAATCGGACGCTGAGCGTAACCGCTCGTCATATCACTGGCAATAATAGTTGTGTCAGGCATCATTGGGGTGTGGCGGTTAATTGGGTCTCAGTTCAGGGTTCAGTCTCTGGAATGGCGATGGCCGTATTGATCATTGGAGTCTGCTCTCGTTGAACTCGTCCGCTCAGCCAAACGACTTCGAGGGACTCGATCACCTTCGTCGGTCCCAAGCCGAACAGGAGTTCATTGGCGGGTGAGGAGAGATAGCTCGATCCTCCCTTGAGCTGCTTCGAGAATGATTGGCCACCGGCGACAACGTTAACTCGGGCACCGACCGCGTCGCGGTGCGTGGTCGTGCCGATCAACCGAACCTTCAGCCACGAGCCGCCTCGCTTCGACTCATTGTTCAGCACGGCCACCGGTTCGTTGGTGTGAGAGACGACCAGATCGGGGTCTCCATCGCGATCGAGGTCTCCGCAGGCGACGCCGCGACCGAGATGCGGCGACGCCAGATAGGCTCCGGCCGAGTTGGCGACATTGACGAAACGCCGCCCCGCTTGGTTCTCGAACAGCAGGGGCGGCTGCCGGACAGCCGAGTTCGCCGGGTGGTTCATCACGTGGCCGTTGGTCGCGAACAGATCCTCGTCTCCATCTAGATCGAAGTCGAGGAACGTCGTGCCGAAGCCGACGTAGACGGCTCCGACAGCTGTGATGCCGGTCACTCCACTGACGTGCTGGAATCGGCAGTCTCTCTCGTTGCGATAGAGCGCGAAGCTTTGGTACTCGTAGTTGGCCACCCACAGGTCGGGCCATCCGTCGCCATTGAAGTCGCCGATGTCGGTCCCCATGCTCCCTTCGGCTTCGCCCGTTTCACCGAAGGCTGTGCCGCTGAGCAGGCCCACCTCCGCGAAGCGTCCGCGTCCGTCATTGCGATACAGAAAGTTGGGCGTGGTGTCGTTGGTCACGTAGTAATCGAGGTCTCCGTCGAGATCGAGATCGGCCGCGACCACGCCGAGTCCCTTGCCTCCCGCGACCAAGCCAACTTCAGCGGTCGCATCGCGGAACGTGCCGTCGCCGTGGCCCAGATAAAACTTGTCTGACAGCGGCTCGAACACTTTCGGCGCACAGATGTCGCGGTGGCCCTGCATGTGACATACGGGGTGCTTCTCGAAACTCCAATCGACGTAGTTCGCGAGATAGAGATCGAGTACGCCATCGCCGTTGGCATCGCCCCACGCGGAACTGGTGCTCCACGAACGGAGTGTCAAACCCGACGCGTTCGTCTCATCGACGAACGTTCCGTCTCCGCGATTCCGATACAGCAGCAACCCGCGATATCCGGTCACGAGCAAATCCGGAAAGCCGTCCGAATCGACATCACCCACGCAAGCTCCGTGCGAGTAGAACGCACAGGAATCGACTCCGGCTGCTGCCGCAACGGCGCTGAACTTCAGTTCACCCGTGTTCCGAAACAGAGCGGCGGGAAGTCCGATCGGTTCCGGTGTCTGTGTGAACTCGCCGCCTCCGGGTAGGAAGACATCGAGCAATCCGTCTTGGTCGTAGTCGAGCAGGGCCGCGCCGGTGCCGAGGCTCTCCAAAATTGTGAGGTGACCGGCCGCTTGACCGTTTCGCGGAACGAAGTGGATCCCGGCATCCTCAGCCACGTCTCGAAACTGGGCCGCCGTCGAAACGATCGATGCTGCCCCGGAGTCTGCCCTTTGATCCGGCGCGCCGCGGCCCGCAGGTCGAGACTCGCATCCCGACACGATCGTGAAGACGATGCCGTAGCCAAGCAGGATTTGCGAACAGACTGACCGGTGCGGCAAGGACCTCATTCCCGACGCTCCGCAAGTCCAGCCGATTGGCGATGCCGCGCGGCTTTGTCGTGGTTGCCCAGCAATTCGTAGTGTTCGGCCAACAGGGCGTGCGTGGGCTGGTGAGACGGGTTCAATTCGAGCAGGGTGAGTAGCCACACCGCGCCCTCGTCATGCGACTTCCAACGCCACGTCAGTTCGCCGACCTCGTAGCGCAGCGCGAGATTCCGCGGCGCGACGACCAATTCCGTGGTGGCCTTCGACAATCGCAGCAACGGCTCTCGGCCCTCTTCGCGAAAACGAAAGTGCTCGGCAGCCTCCGCGTCGCGGCCGGCCGCACGCAACGCCCTCGCGTATTGGTATCGAATTTCGGCATCTTCCGAATGGAGGGCGACCGCTCGACCGAGGGCCTCAACCGCTTCGCGGGGTCGGCTGGCTCCCGACTCGAGTTGCCCGAGCAGTACGAGGGCGGGGCAATGATCGGGGCTGCGCGCCAGGATCGCTTGGAGCAATTCACGTGCTTCGTCCAGCGTGCCGAGTCGGACGAGGCACTCGGCACGCTGAACTTGTGCAGCAACGTTGTGCGGATCGCGTTTCAGCAAGGGCCGCAATTCCAGTTCGGCTTCGGCAAATTTGAGCTGCTTCAGGCAGGCTTCGACTAACCCCGCGCGGATGTCCTCGCGTTTGGAAGCACGCTGTAACGCTGCGCGAAACGCCTGTTCTGCATCCTGCCAACGCAGAGCCACACCGGCAATCCGCGCTTCCTGAAAGTAGGGTTCCGCCTCTTGCGGAAAGTCGGTCTTCCAACTGGCGATCACCCGCATCGCGTCGGCGACGCGGAATTGTTTCAGCGCAGCCAGCACAAACGCTCGGCTGATCTCCGGCCCGTCACTTTGCGCGTCGAGAAACAACTCATTCCAGTGCTCGCGAACTGCAGCGAACTGGCCAGTCTGAGCCTGTGCGAGCCAAATCTCTCGCTCAAGGTCAGCGCCGTTCCAACCCAATTCCGTCGCACGTTGGAGATGCCGCTGAACTTCGGAGAACCGCTCCAGTCGCCGATTCGTTTTGGCCAGCAGATAGTGCAGTTCCGCGCTGTGGGGTCGCGACCACGCCGCGCTGTTAAGCCAGGTCAGCGCACCGGCATGGTTCCGCTCGGCGAGGCAAACCTGCGCTCGCCACAGTGCCAATTCGGCGAACAGGCCGCTCGCGAACAGACAAACCGCGAGTAACACCGCGAGCGCGCCGATCCGGCTCCACGACCATCGGTGCGAGGGTCCGGCAGCGGTCGCGCAACGTGTCGGCTCACGAGGGGGATTCATGGTCGGTGAGAATACTGGAAAGACCGAGACCTGCAATCGTCGAGCGGCCTCAACGTACCTCTTGCGTGGGGTTGCGCTGCAAAAGGAGCGATTTTCAATGATCGGAAGACTCGGGGGATTCACATCCCCGCTCGCCTAAAACCTCTCTTCATGTGCCGCGTGAGGGATTAGAACGAGCCGAGTCTAGGTCACTTGTTCGGTCCGATCATCCAGTGATGAAGACGAATGAGAGTCGGGCTGCTAATGGAGGTTGGCTTCACGAGAAAGAGTTCGATCGGGGTTGGTTCCGTTGCTCCGGCAGACTCTGGAATCACGAACGAGAAGGCCGTGTGTGTGGAGGCGGAGGAGAAGGTTCGTGACACATCGTAGACAACACCACCGACAGCGAGCAGGACTTCGGCCGGCGATTCTGTGACAACGTGCGCAGCCAGTTCTCCCGAAAGCAATCGGGTCATCCGTTTCTCTTTGAGAGCTGTCATCACAGGCTCGTAAGCTTCGCGCGACAGCGTGATGGCAGGTGTACTCGACGAGGGAGGCTCTTCCACGGTGAAGGCGGTCAAGGGGCGGCCGATCCACTCGGGCTGGCTGATCGCGGCGCGGGGCGGTCGATCCAGCGAAACGTCTTGGAAAGCCTCCAGCCGTCGTTGCACCGAAGCGTCGAGGTTCGGGAGATGGGGTTCGAGGACGGTCATGCCGTTTTCAAAGTAGAACGTCTTGCGAGCGCGGCGGATGGGGTTTGAGACGGGGAGTCCATCGATCGGTTCAGGCAGCGTGATCCCGAGTTCTTCGGCGACGGTCGGGAACACGTCGATGGTCTCAACATTGCTGTCGTCGATCCGGGCGACCTTCTGGCCGGGACGTTTGATGAACAGTGGGACGCTCATCAGGTCTGTCACGTTGTCGCCATCGGGGAGTCGGCGTGATCGCGTCGGCAGGAACGAGACACCGTGATCGGCCATCACGATCAGCAGGCAACGGTCGAACAGGTCGGTCTCTTGAAGCTTGTCGAGCAACCGTCCCACAAACCGATCGGTCGCGGCGACCTGCATCAGATAACGATGCTCGCAGCGCCGGACCAAGGCTTCGTCGTTGGGCCAGTCTTCACCCAGTTCGCCCAGCCCGCCGTCGGGCTTCCACGCCATATCATTGCTGTCAGTGTAGCTTTGACCGGAGGGGTAATAGGTCCAAGGGTAATGAGGCAGCACGACGTGGAGGAAGGCGAACGGTGGCCGCTTCGTCCGGTGGATGCAGTCTAAGAAGTGATCCAATTGCACGTCGCGTTTACGGCTGTAGATGTAATGAAACAGTCCAGATGTGAGTGGCCGCCAATCGACGAGCAGAGTCTTCGATATTCCAAACCACGGCTTGGGGATCTCAGGAAACTCGATGGGGATGTCGGTCGGGAAAATGAGATGAGGGTAGACCCGCGCGAGCGTTGACAGCAAATCGGCCGCCTGCCGAACGGGGTGTTGCTGAATCCGCAGTACGTCGTGCCCCAGACCTTCAGGACAAAGCCGCGTGATTGGCTCGAATACCGACATGTCAAACTCGCCGGAGCGGTGAATGATGTCCAGCAGGTTGCCAGGATGATCGGCCAAAACGGGACTGCTCCCGATTGAGGGAAGTCGTCCCGATAAGATCGCGGGAACGGCAAACTCGGTGCGAGCATGTACGGATGTCGCCTGCCGATACCAAGTGGAACTGTTGGCCAATCGGGCTAAATTGGGGTGGCGAACGGCATCGACCTGATGATGCTCGTCCATCAGAGTCGTGCCGCTGAACTCGTCAAAAACCACCATGACAACGGGGGCCGGAGTCTCCGCGTGGCAGCGCGATTCATCCTTCGAATGCTGACGCTGGATGTTCTGCATCTGCCACACGAACGACACGGGAAAAGCGACAATGCCGATCGCGGAGACCGTCAACCAGCTTCGCAGTCCGTCATAGCGGTCATAAGCGCGCGTGAAGAACCACGCGCCAGGGAGGGCCACGGCCAAGGAGAACATCCACGCGAAATAGTGCTCCGCCAAAAAATTCCATTGCGCTGTGGGACGTAGTAAAGACAGGGCGACGAGAAAGCTCAGAAGAAACAAGACCGTATTGCGGCCTCGGCCCGCGTTCCGAGCCGCGATCCGCCGTGTGATGACATCCACCAGCAGCCACGCTGCGGGAATGACAATCGCGAGCATGAACAGCACGGCACCAAACTCAACGGCCCCGAATTGTTCGTCGTGCAAGTAGACGGTTTGCCGGGACAAGGCACCCAACAATGGCTCCGTGAACGCGAAGGCACACAAGGCGAACAGGTGCAGCGTTCGCTGACGCGGGAATGATTGCGAGGCGGGTCTACGGACATTGGGGTCGGTCATCGTTCCGTTCCCCTCGCGGCGAACTTGGGGACCGCGTGCAGCAGCGTGCGCTGTCCCGAGGGGAGCGAGGCCCGCTGTCGAATTTCGAAGCACGGCATCAACGACGCTTCGAGTTGTTCCAGCGAATAGTCTTCGTACTGGTCGCGCTTGTTGCGCAGGAGCCGCTGCACCATCGCGTCTTGCTTGGACGGAAACTCGATCACGACTTCGCCACCCAGACTGGCCAGCCAGTCCACCACCTCGGGCAGCGGAATGTTGTGGCCGATGACGAGGTGATGGATCAGTCCGAGGCACAGCACGAGTTCCGGTCGGCCCCTCTCTTCGAGTCGTTTTCGTTCGCGGCCGCGCCACCCCATTGCGGGCGACAAATTCGCGACGTTCACACACAGCGGCAGAATCGCGGACGGTGCCGTCGTGCGGTCGTCAACGTCACTCAGCGAACGATACAGTCGTTCGATGCAGCCGTGGTCGCTGTCCATCGCCACGACGGTCTCGGCGTATTCCGCGGCAATGCGCGCGAATGCACCGTCGTTGCAACCCAAGTCCCACACGAGCGACCAGCGGCGCGAACTCGAAACACTCCGAACGAACTCGGTTTTGGCGGCAGTGTCCTCGACAACATGCGGCAGCGCGGTTCGGTAATCGGTCCACCGTGTCTCCGCCGGCTTCCACTTGAGCCGTTCGATGAGCCGCTTCAATCCGGAGAGATTGCGAAGAATCAGCTCTGTGCCGAAGCCGCTCGCTTGCAGGTCACTCACGGTGCTTGTCGTCGCCGATTGCGATGGGCGGTCGAGTGCGACCTGCAACCAACCATGCGTGAAGACGCCCGGTCGGAAGAGGTCTCGCCACGACAGCCACTTCAAAAACTGCCGGGCCGAGATTCCTTCCAGTTCGCCTCGCAGTATGGGCTGAAGATCGACATGCCGGTGCGCCTGAAGCAGCAACGGAAACAACATCAACTCACAGAACTGGCGGTACGCGGCCCAAGGTTCTCCGGGTGCGTGCGGCACGAACGAACCCACGTCGATGAACACCGGATTCGCTCCGCAGAACATCACGTTGTAGGGAGACGCATCCTTCAAAATGAGACCGGCCCCGAGCGCCTCCGTCAGAATTTCCAAGTGCAACAAGGCCGCACGCTGGAGCATCCCGAACGACCACTCGTAGGGATAACTGACGAAGGGAACTCGCGCGTGTGCCAACACGGCGGACGATTCGCAGGGGAGCCGCATCGCCGCGATCTCGTCGCGAGGCAATTCGTGCGTCGAGACAATCCGTCCTGCGGTCATCAACGCCTGAAAGAACGGCGTGCGCGAAGCCTGTTCCCAAGCTGTTTGAGCATCTGTTGTGAGCAGCCGGAACACGCGGTCGTTGTGGACCAGCACCCGCGCTGAACGATCACGGAAGGAACCGCCTTCAAATTCACTCATGCTTGGTTGGAGGGACAAGCCGACGTTGGTTTCGATGTCGTCGAACGTGCTCGTCGGCTGTTGGTGATCTGCATCCATGTGTAACGCCCCAGCACGACCAAACCACCAAATCCGCCGACCAACGCTTGCAGGAGCAAACTTCCGGCACTCGGATCGAAGTACGCCAAGACTGAGGTCACGCTGTCCATGTGTCTGTTTCATTCCTTGAGTTGTGTTCAACCATCAGCCGTGCCGCTGGTCTGCTCAAACCGATCTTAGTTGAGCAGCCTGAATCAACCCAGAACTGGACGAGTAAGTTCTGCGTGTTTAGCTGGAATTCAGCGTGACAGCCCCTCTGCGCGTGCGATGCGGAAGGTCGATGAGCATCGGGCTTACAAACCCGCAAGAGTCGTGGCCGTTGAGGCCGGTTAAGCCGCTGAGGCCGGCGTTCATTGCGAACTCGTCTGAATTTGTCGTTAGGTTGGTTCCGTGCGGTCGTGACGGATTCCAGCATGATCGCTCACGTCCGTTGTCCTTCACTTCGTGGATTCTCCGTGGCATCCTGTGTCCCGCTTTCGCATTGAGCGAAGCATGAGCTTTCGCGGCGCAAACAATCGACAAATAGGACACGCTCGCCATGACCAACGTCAGAGATTTTGGAGCGATGGGTGACGGATTGACGGACGATACGGGGGCCATCGAACATGCCTTGCGCGATGGTGGCGATGGCGTCTTGGAGTTTCCTCGCGGCGAGTACCGCATCACGCGGACGATCTCGTTCGACCTCGCGAAAACAAAGGCGCTGGCCATACACGGTTCGGGAGGAACCGCACGCGTGTTGATGCACGGCGCGGGACCGGCCTTCGAATTCTTGGGCCATCACGGCGGCTCGGCCGATCCTCTGAGCTTCAAGCCCGAGGTGTGGGTCCGCGAACGGATGCCAACCGTCAGCCAGATCGAGATCGAGGGAAAGCATCCCGAAGCGGACGGCCTCCGCTTCATCGGCGTCATGGAACCGACGCTAACTGGCGTCCTGATTCGTCGCGTACGAAACGCCATTCATCTCACCGAACGCTGCCGCAACGTCCTCATCAGTCACTGCCACCTCTATCACAACACCGGCATCGGCATCTGGATGGACAGGATCAACCTGCACCAAACGAACATCATCGGCAATCACATCAGCTACTGCCGACTCGGCGGCATCCGCATCGAGAACAGTGAGATTCGCAACCTGCAAATCACCGGCAACGACATCGAGTACAACAACTACCGCGCCTTCAACATGCCCGAGGCGGCCGACGTGCCGACCGCCGAGATTTACATCGACTGCTCGAAGGGCGGGACCGTCCGCGAGGGGACCATCTCCAGCAATACGATTCAGGCGACGTACAGTCCCAACGGCGCGAACATCCGCATCATCGGCGGGGCGTCGGAACACAGTCATCTCGCCGGGATGTGGTGCATCAGCGGCAACCTGATCGGCAGCCAAGAGACCAACGTCCACCTGACGCTGACGCGCGGGATCACGTTCGAGGGGAACTACGTCTACAGCGGCCACCACCGTAATTTGGTATGCGACAACTGTCAGAACATCGTGATCGGCGCGAATTGCTTCGGACACAATCCCGACTACAAAGAGAAAGAACTCTGCACCGGCATCCGCCTCGTCGATTGCAAGAACTGCACGCTGACCGGTCTACAAATCCAGGACGCTCAGGCGGGCGAACACACCGTCGCCGGAGTCGTCCCGATCAAGAGACAAGGCCTCGTCGAACTGGTCCGCTGTCGCCAGATGACTTTGACCGGAATCCAAATCCTAGAAGGCTCCCCCTTCGGCCTGTACCTCGAAGACTGCTCCGAGACGATGCTGACGGGCTGCTCGATCCTCGACACCCGCGAGAACAAACAGACCCAAGCCAGCGTGAAGTGGACCGGCGCAGGCAAGGCCAATGCCATCGCCCACTGCCGCGCGAATTGTGGTCTGCAAGTGCCCGAGCACGTCAAACTGAGCGACAACTTGGTGGAGGAATGATCCTTTGCGGTCGGCGTTGCGAGGTCCGCACGCTCTCGATCAAGGCTCATTCCTCATGCTTAAATGGTCAGAGTCGAAATGACGAATGAGGGCATGCGCTGACAGCTCAAAACTGCTTCAGAAATCGCAGTTCGTTGTCGTAGAAGTGCCGGATGTCGGTGATTCCGTGACGCATCATGCAGAAGCGGGCGATCCCCAAGCCGAACGCGAATCCGCTCACTTGCTCCGGGTCATAACCGCAAGCACGCAGAACGTTCGGATCGACCATCCCTGCGCCGCCTAGTTCCAACCAGCCTGTGCCGCGCCGCGCATCGAACTCGACACTCGGTTCGGTGAACGGAAAGAACGACGGTCGAAAACGGACGACGGTTCCTTCCCCCAAGTACGATGCGGCGAAGAGTCTCAACACCGTCTTGAGAGAGGACATCGTGACATCCGGTCCGATCATCAAGCCCTCCATCTGATGAAACATCAAATGGTGAGTCGCATCGACAGGGTCAGGGCGGTAAACACGGCCGACCGAAACGATGCGAACTGGTGGCGGCCGGTGTTCCATCGTCCGAATCTGTACGGTCGAAGTCTGACTCCTCAGCAATCGTGCCTCTGGATTCGTGGATGAAGCCACGGACAGGTAGAAGTTATCCAAAGGATTACGGGCGGGGTGGTCATCGGGGATGTTGAGGGCCACAAAGTTGTGCCACTCGTCCTCCACCTCAGGCCCCTCCTCAACATCGAAGCCGAACCGAGCCATGATTCCCTTGAACTCGCCGATCGTCTGAGACAGCGGGTGCCGACTGCCGATTTCGCGACGGCTTCCCGGCAAAGTGACATCGATCCATGACTCGGATTGTTTTGGCTTCGCGAGCTGCTCTTTTCGGCTCTCCCATGCGGAGGTTACTCGATCCTTTATCGCGTTGAATTTCATGCCCACAGCAGGGCGTTGATCAGGCGGAACCTGACCAAGAACGGCTTGAAGGTCTTTCAGCCGCCCTTGCTTCTTGCCCAGATATTCAATCCGAACTTCTTCCAAATCACCGGCGCTCAACGCTCCCGCGATTGCGAGCAACGCGGAGGCTTCGTAGTCGGCAAAGGACTGATTGTGGTCCATGTGTGAGGTCGCCGGAACGCGGAATCGAAGACAGATAAACAGAAATCAGGCTGGAGAATGCTCTTCAGAAACACAAACACCGCCAAGCGGTTGCCCGTGGCGGTGAAATATGTCTGAAGCAGAACAGTCGCTCAGCGATCAACTCTTGCTGGCAATGGTAGCCAGAGCAGCTCGCACCGATGCTGTAACTTCGTCGAACACCTGCGGCTCGTGAATCGCCAACTCGCTCAAAGTCTTGCGATTCAAACCGAGGTTCGCCAAATGCAAACCGTGAATGAATCGAGAGTACGAAAGACCTCGCATTTCAGCGGCCGCTTTGATGCGTATGATCCACAGAGCGCGAAACTCTCGCTTACGATTTCTGCGGTCGCGATAGGCAAAGCAACGATTGCGAACCACGGTCTCTTTGACCGTTCGGAGCAAATTCTTTCGGCCGCCGTAGCTTCCCTTGGCTTCACGAAAAAGTCGTTTGTGCGCTCTGTGGCGAGCGACGCTGTAGCTAATTCTCATTTTGAAAGGCGCTCAACAAGTAGACGAAATCAAACAAGAACACCGAAAGGCCGAACCCGAAACAGCTCAACAGCTAACGGCTAACGAACGATCCGCATGACAAAATTCACGGACAGGCAGCTCACGGCAAGTTCAGGAACACGGCCGAAGAGCATCGACCACCACGCGAGCGTTGGCGCCGATCAGCACGGTATCGCAGCGGTTTTGGCGTTTTCGCTTGCCGGATTTATGGCTCAAAAGGTGGCCACGAAACGGGCTGCGGCATTTGGCTTTGCCATTGGCCGTGACGGTGAATCGCTTCTTGATTCCCTTATGGGTCTTCTGCTTGGGCATCGTGATCTTTCCGAACTCTTGGTCTCAAAGCATCGTTTTAACAGCGACCCAGCCTCAAGCCATGCCAGAGGGGGCGGGAGTATAAGCATCGAAGACAGGCTGTTCCAGTCCGTGACCGCGAAAAACTGAGGCTGGCTCACTGACTGAAAAAGCGACCAGACTGCCTGGAGGCTGTCATTGGTCACATTGCGGATGTGCGAACTGCGTGGCGAGGATAGTTAATCTAGGATCAACATATCCCCGATTGTGCCCAACGGTCACGCCTTGGGAGATAACACTGCGGTCATGTTGCGGCCGCCCTCCATGGAAGGGGATTTTTCGATTTTGGCAACATCTTGCAGACTTTCGATGATGGCCAACAGAATCTCTCGACCGCGCTCATGATGTGCGTTCTCGCGACCCTTGAACTGAACGTTGAACTTGACCTTGTCCTTGCCAACGAGGAAATCACGAGCCTGCTTGACCTTGAAATCGATGTCGTGTTCACCCGTCTTGGGGCGCAACCGAATTTCTTTCAACTGCACTTGATGTTGCTTTGCCGAAACGGCCGCCTTCCGCTTCTGCTCGTACTTGAACTTGCCATAGTCCATGATTCTGCAGACGGGCGGGCGTTCGTTTGGAGCCACTTCAACCAGATCGAGGCCAACGTCGGCGGCGAGCCGCTGAGCTTCCGAAGTGGGGATGACGCCAAGCATCTTTCCCTCGTGATCGACGACGCGGATCGGCGAAAGTCTGATTTGCTCGTTGATTCGATGCGTGGTTTCGATTGCTGGCAACTCCCCGAAAGACAAAATCTATGCGGCCTGAACCAGCCGAGTTCATACTCGAATGATCCACAGACGGCGCGAGTTCAATGCAGAATGAGGCGGATAGTATTAGCCCGGAACTTGCGCTCCGTCAAGGAGTTGGTGAAACAACGGATCAACCGAGCCTGTCGGCGGCGCAATTGAGTACGACCAGAATAATCGCAACTTGGGCAATCGTCATTGCGTGGATGAAGTCTTGGCCGGGATATGGGCCGTCATGAGTTCAAGGCGGGCCTGTCGGAATGATTCTCAGCGGTCGAGCAGCTTTTAGATTCAATCGACATCTGAGTGAGCGAATGTTGAAAGTCGAACCGATTTTTTCCCATCCAATGCGCCCGCAGTGCATCCAAAGAGCTTTCGGCCATCGAGCCGGAGTGATACGTCGTCGAGCTGCGAGACATCCGTCATCAGGATGTCTCCGATTGAGAGTTCTGCGACTTGGGTTGCTCGAAGTTTGATGCAGTCAAGTTCTGCTGCAATCTTGACCTTGGGCGAGCAGCGAAGCTGTTCGAGGGAATTCGCGAGAGCCGGGGTGGGTCCCGGCAGTAGTTCGGGTTCTGGCATCGGCGTCTTGAGTGGCCGCCGCTCGATTACGCTTGCCGAAGGCAACCAGCAATCAACGAGACCATTGCGGCCATTGCACGATACTTCAAAACTGGCACGCAGAAACGAATCCGCTCCAATTTCGGGGGGGGCGACCCTTGAATCACGTTCCGTCGTCGTCACCCATGGATGATTCAGGCTAGCGATCGAATTGGTGTTGTCGAACGCTTCTAGGAAGGTTTTGCACAATCGAATTAGGAGTCGATTCTCGATTTCCGAAAGAGACCCGCTTGTTGATCCAATTGGCTCCGTCTGGTCGCCGCCCAACAAGAGTGCGATGAGAGTGTGCGCCAACTCCGGTTGCCATGAGACACGCCACGGCAGCGGTTCCGCCGGATTTGAAAACTGGCACGCTAGCGATGAGTCATTCAAGTCAGGTGTGTCGAAGCGCACTGTATTCAAACCGACCGGACGAAAGCGGATCGCCGTGCCCAGCGATAATTGAAAGAGTTTCTCCAGTTGTTGGCACAGCCCTGCTTGAATCGCAACTAAGAGTTCAACTGCTGTGGAGGACAGTGGAGCAGGCTCGATAAAGTTGAGCGGCATCCAGCCGGCGGATGCTTCTTGCGTCACATTCGAGTGCAGGGGCTCTCGCGAACGGGATGGCGTTGACTTGGCCGTCAAAAGCAACGCTTCGCACTCGGAGTGACTGAGGAGTCCGCTCATCCTTGACCTCATTCGCGTTTCAAGAAAATGACTTCGCTGTGGCGATTGGTAGGCGGTGCGATGAGTTCCAGCAGAATGGCCACTCCCAATGGCACGCCTCATTCGCGAATCTGTCCAGAACCGAGAGCCACCCATTTGTATGAAGTCAACTCGCGAAGTCCACAAGGCCCGCGCGCGTGAAACTTATCGGTACTGATTCCGATCTCAGCTCCAAGCCCCAGTTCGCCACCGTCGTTGAATCGAGTGCTGGCGTTGACGAACACCGCTGCGGAGTCGATTTCCGCAGTGAATCGATTCGCGGCGGCATCGTCCGCCGTCACGATTGTTTCGGTGTGGTGCGAGCCGTACCGGTCAATGTGGTCGATCGCAGCATCGATACTCTCAACGACCTTTGAAGAGAGAATCAGGTCAAGGTATTCGGTGTGATAGTCCAACTCACTCGCGACTTTCGCGGTTGGAATGAACTCCCGTGTTCGATCGCAACCACGCAACTCAACTCGTTCGGCCACGAGCATTCGTTCCATCAATGGTAGAAACTTCGCCGCGATCTCCTCATGAATCAGCACGCACTCGGCGGCATTGCAGACGCCCGGCCGCTGACACTTGCTGTTTTTTAGGATTCGTACGGCCATTTCGGGGTCTGCCGAACGATCCACATAGACATGGCAGATTCCATCGAAATGCTTGATGACGGGCATCGTTGCTTCTCTAGCAACCCGCTCGATCAAGGACTTGCCCCCGCGCGGAATCGTGACATCGATCAGGCCGTTCAGCTTGAGCAACTCGCCCACGATGTCTCGTTCAGTGGACTCCACCAATTGAGCAGCATGCTCGGGAAGGCCGCTCTCGATGAGCGAGTCACGGACAACGCGATGCAGCGCGAGATTGCTGTGCAACGCCTCTTTGCCACCGCGCAGGATCACGGCATTTCCACTTTTGATACAGAGCGACGCGGCATCGACCGTCACGTTAGGACGAGATTCAAAAATGAAGAAGACGACCCCCAACGGAACTCGCACGCGGCGGATTTGTAACCCGTTCGGGCGGATCGAAGATTCGATCACTTCTCCAACGGGATCCGGCAGCAGAGTCACGTCCCGCAAGTCCGCTGCCATTTTCGACAGTCGTGACGGCGTCAAGCGAAGGCGATCAACGGCCGCTTCGTTGAGTCCAAACTCCGAGGCCTTGTTGAGATCCACAGTGTTCTCGGACAAGACCTCTGTGGATCGTTCGATCAAGAGTTCGGCCAAGCGTCGCAGCCAGTCATTCTTCTGATCGCTGGTTGCCATCGCCAATTGTCGTGAAGCGAGCTTCGCTCGTCCTGCAAGTTGGCTGGCATAAGCGGCCCAAGACATGGCTTGATTCTCTTCAAGAAGACTCGTTTATGGCCGCAGTCACGAGAGAGGGCAATCACCCCCAGCACGGCTCACACGCCAAGATTCCAGCTTCGCAGGTCGCTGTTCAAGCCGGAGACGGCGAGTCTACACATGGTCCCGGCCGGATGGAGGATGGTCGCAGCATTTACGCCTGCGGTCCATTCTGAGCGGCCTGTGAATAGCGTAGCGAAAGCGTCTCGGTTGCCCGCGATTGCAGTTGGGGAAAAGGGCAAGCGAGACGCTTACTCTACGTCTTTAACCAGCGGTTAGCTTCCGTCATTGATCCCCGTGACCTCGTAACTCAGTTTTCCGCGAGGGACGGAAACCTCGACCTTATCGCCGATCTTCTTGTTCATCATTCCGGTTGCCAACGGGCTGGTCGTAAGAATCTTCATCACGTCACCGGAATAGTCCTCTTCACCAGGGCCAACGAATTCGTAGGTCTCAACCGTTCCGTCACTGAGATCCTTTACTGTGACCCGAGATCCAAACGTCACCACGCCTTTGGGAAGGGTCGCGCGATCGACGATGTAGCACTCGTTGAGCTTGCTCTTGAGCTGATTGATTTTCGCTTGCGTCATGCCCTGTGCTTCGCGCTGGGCGTGATATTCGGCGTTCTCACGCAAGTCACCCTCGGCACGCGCATCCGCGATCGCCTGCGTGATCTTCGGGATTTCGACATCTTCCAAGAGGCGAACCTCCTCCTTGATTTTGTCGTAACCTTCGCGAGAAATCGGTTGGCGGTCCATGTTGGACTCCTCTGTCCCCACTGCGGACACATGCAGGCCATTAGGCTGAGCTGATTAAGTCATCAAAATGAAACACGGGCGACGCAAGTGGTCGCCCGTGTGCTTCAGATTTCGGCCGGATTATAGCGTCCGCACAAGCAAACGCTATCCGACGTTGGTCCAACTGCCCGTCTTCGCGCTGCTCAGAACCGCATCGCAAATCTTTTGAGTCTCCAATGCTTGGCGGAATGTCGGGCTGACCGATTCGCCCTTCGCGACTCCTTCGAGGAAGTCGGCGACATGGTGGACGAAGGTGTGTTCGTAACCGATCTGCAAACCGGGAACCCACCATTTGTTCATGTAGGGATGGTCGCCATCGGTCACGTGGATGGAACGCCATCCTCGAAGATTGCTCTCGTCCTTGTGGTCGAACCACTGGAGGCGGTGCAGGTCGTGCAAGTCCCACTTGATCGAGGCATGCTCACCGTTGATCTCGAACGTGTAGAGGGCCTTGTGACCGCGAGCGTAGCGGGTCGATTCAAACAGCCCGAGTGAACCGTTGTCGAACCGGCACAGAAACGCGCACGCATCGTCGATCTCGACCTTCTCGACCTTCCCTGTGAGCGTGTGTTGGCGTTCCTTGATGAACGTCTCGGTCATTGCCGTGACGTTCTGCATGCTGCCGTTCAGCCAGATGGCGGTGTCGATGCAGTGAGCGAGCAGGTCGCCCGTGACGCCGCTTCCCGCAGCAGCCGCATCGAGCCGCCAGAGGGCCGTACCGCCTTGAGGCAGGTCGGCCGAGATCGTCCAGTCTTGGAGAAAGTTCGCGCGGTAATGGAAGATCCGACCGAGCCGACCTGAGTCCACCAACTGCTTCGCAAACGTGACTGCCGGAGCACGGCGGTAGTTGTACCAGACGGTATTCAACACCTTGGCGCTCTCGACCGCTTGGCACATCGCCTCGCCTTCAGCCGTGTTCATCGACAGCGGCTTCTCGCACAGGATCATCTTGCCGTTCGCCGCCGCCGCGATCGCGATGTCATGGTGGAGATTGTTTGGCGTGCAGATGTCGATCGCGTCGATGTCCTTCCGCTCGACAAGCTTTCTCCAGTCGGTCTCAATCGACTGATAGCCCCAAGTGTCGGCGAAGCCCTTCACTTTTTCAGCGTCCCGCGCACATACGGCCTTCAGCACGGGTTTGTATTCCGTGTCGAAGAAGTTCGTGACTCGGTTGTACGCATTCGAGTGCGTCCGCCCCATAAAGCCGTAGCCGACCAGACCGATGTTCAGTGGTTTCGCCATGAACGAGATGCCTTTCCAAATTTGAAGAGCTTGAGTTGTTGAGCCTGTTCACCAACCGATGTCGTGTGCCGTATTTGTCACGCTTCCCAGCCATGAGCGTCGCGGACCTTGATCATCGCGCCGAGGATTGTGTTCCACGTCTCGGCCTTTTCCAGCGTGGCGTTCGGGAACATGCAGCCGTCCCAGCAGATGTGTCGGAGGCCGCGATCTTTGGCTCCCTTGAGCCAGTAGCCTGCCGTGGCGGTAATGTCCAGTTTCCCCTTGGGGTCGTCGGCGAGGCAGTGTCGGCCGGTCTTGTCGTGCGCGCCGGAGCCATGCACGGTTCCATCGTTCTGAGCGACGTGGAAGTCGATCGTCCACGGACGAAGAGCGTCGGTCAGCGTCGTGTAAGCCGCATCGAACTCAGCCTGCGAATAGCCTTCCTTCAACAACGCATGTTCGGGAGCGTTGTAGCCCATGAGGTACAAGTACGTGTGAGCCTGATCGGCCTGGAAGCCAACCGTTCCCGGCATGTCGGTCTGTTCGAGCAGGTCGACCATGTTCTTCCACGAGTGCATCCCCGCCCAGCAGATTTCACCTTCAGCAGCGATCCGCTCGCCGTGAGCCGCCGCGATGACGCCCGCTTCACGGAACGTCGCCGCGATGGTCTTCGTCCCCGCTGCCGGGTTCTTCAGCCACTCGGTTGGTCCCGTCGCCGAGTCAACGCGGATGACACCGTACCGTCGAACGCCATGCTTGTTGAAGATGCCCGCGATCCGACACGCCTTCTTCACGGCCAGCACAAACTTGGCGCGTTGCTCAGGTCCACCCATCGCGCTGTCGCCGACGGTCCCCGGCCAGACGGGAGCCACCACCGAACCAACGGCCAGTCCCTTCGAGGCGATCTTGTCGGCGATCCGCTTCACGTCGTCATCGCTCAGGTCGATGTTGATGTGCGGATCGAACAGGAACAGGTCCACGCCATCAAACTTCTGCCCGTTGATTTCGGCCTGAGTCGTCAACTCCAGCATCCGGTCAAGCGAAATAAACGACTCGGCTCCCGGAGAGCCTTTGCCCACAAGGCCCGGCCACATGGCGTTGTGAAGTTTGGGGAAGGCGTTCGACATCGGTGAGGTTCCTTGGTGCGGAGCAGAGCCGGTTGAGACGTGATGCGAAGGGGAGGAAAAACGTTGGCATCGCGGTCACAGGCCCTGCGATGCCAACGTGGATTCGAGCGGTCTTACTTCTTCTTTTTCTTGCCAGCCGAAGCCGCTGCGATTTTCTTGTGGTCGCCGACGTTGGGCAGGACCGAATCAGCGAAGGCATCCGGGCCGAAGTACCTCAAACCGACTAGCGGTTCGGTTCCGGTGTTCTCGACTTCGATGCCCGCTGACGCCGCCTTGTGAGTGATGAAGACTTCGTCTTCCGTCATCGCCCCGAAGCGGATCATGACCGGCGATTGCAGGTTCATGTTGCCGATGCGGCCGCTGCCCTGGACGGTGATCCAGCTTGAGGCCGCTCCATCCTTGATAACGCATTTCGCTCCCGGCATGACGGTCAGTTCCTTCGCCGAGAACAACTGCTTGCCATCGACTCGACCGTAGACGACCCAGCGATCCTGATAGCCTTCGCCGCTGGTCTCACCGATGTTGATCGGTTCGAGGTAGTTGTTGTCCTTGAAATTCGGATCGACGTTCTTGTCCCAGTCGAGCGCGTCCACCAAGTGGTTCAAGTCATCGTGCTTGTTCTTGGGGAAGTCTTTCGTCAGCAAGGCTCGCGGAACGGCGCGGCCTTCGACCATCGACTGATACATCCCGAACACATCCGAACCCCATTGAGGCTCATACGTGACGAGACTTCCCGGCGCATGCAGCACGCATGGCGGAATCAACCAGCCGGTTCCCGGTTGCAAACGGTACGCCTTCGACAGATCGAGGATCCCGTTGTCGCCGTCGTTCCAGCGGGCGAGGCTGTCGATCACGTTCTGCTTCGTCGTCCCCGGCTCCAGCCCCATGAACGTGTACGGAAAATTGTTCCCGATCTGGTTCATCTGGGGCGGGAAGTAGTACGACTCAGGCTTCCCTTCCTGGCCGACCAGCTTGGCCTGCTTGTCGTTCTGGTGCATGTGGTGAGGGATCGGCCCCATGTTGTCGAAGAACTTCGAGTAGACCGGCCAGCGCTTGTACTTCTTCCAAATCGAAGGGCCGACAATGTCCGCACCGCATTCCTCGACGGCCTCCTTCAACGTGAAACGGTTTTTCCCGAGCACAACGTAGCTCAGCCCTTCGTCCTCCGCGCGGTTGTCATTCATCGCGAACGTGGTCGATCCAAACCAACGCTCATCAATCCCGCCGCGATGAGTCCCCAAGGCGTAATAGTCGGCCGGATGCAGCTTCAGCCGCTTGCCCGGTTGCAGGAACGAACGAGGCACCCAAGTTGGTGCAAGTCGAAGAAGGCCGTTTCCAGCTTGAAGAGCATCCGTCGTCAGCTTCGCCACGTTGGCCATTGTCTAGAATCCCCAGATGAGTTTTTGGAGTGAGTTGGATCATGCCGTAGGGTGCGTGGAGTCTTCGGAACGCACCGTGTTCGCTCGACAGGTGCGTTTCGAAGACTCCACGCACCCTACATTCGTTCGATTTCTCTGCCCCGACTGAACCAAATCCAAGCCAGCAGTGGCGGCACATTCTGATCGTTGAGTTCGGAATTGCAATCGAAGGCTTCCACAACAGTAAAGCTCGCGTCAAGAAGGCGGCAAGCTGTCTGTTGAAAAACTCGTGGCACGGACGCTCTCGTCCCTGGCTTCGGCTTGGTTTTGGACGTACGAAGGCATCCGTCCTACCGTGTTCGACATACCGCAAATCGAGTGCGGATTAGCGAGAAACCTCGTACAGATAAGAAGCCCATCGCCGCGTCATGGTTTCGGCCGAGTAGTGATGGCGGGCGACCGTGCGCGCGTGATTGACGTTGAATCGCTGCGCGGGACTGATCGCCTGTCGCACCGCAGTTGCCAACTGGCTTGAGGTGGGGTAAACGGGCACGGTTGTCAGTGACAGTCCGTGATCTTGCTGCAAGTCCGGGACAACACCGACGGGAGTGGCCACGACGGGGAGTCCGGCCATCAGGCTTTCAATCAACACCAGCGAAAAACCTTCGGCGGGGCTGGCCATGATGAGGCAATCAAGGGCGTGGAGTGCGTCGCCGACCTGCTGCATCGGCGGGACGAAGATCGCGTCGGGAGTGAGGTCTCGCGCGGCGGGACGCATGTCTTCGCCATAGCCTTTGCCGACGTAGACGGCGCGATATCCCGGCCCCAACGCACGCACGGCGTGAGACGTCGCGAGCGAGTTCTTCTCGGGTGAGAGGCGACCGACGAAGCCCACGGCGATCTCGTGCGGCAACAATCCCCATTCACGCCGGACGACATCGCGCGGGCGAAGCGGTTCACAGCGGCGCGGATCGACGCCGTTGGGAATGATTGTCACTCGGGCATGCCCGAAGGCGGTCGCCGCAGCGCGCGAGACCGCGACGCAGTGCGTGGTGACGGCCCGATTCGCCGCTAGAAAATGTTCGGTCCACGCACCGCAACCGTGCGACACCTGCACGACAGGACCAGTGAAATCTTTCAACATCTCGTCCAGTCCGTACACGCCCCACGCGACCATGACGTCGGCATTCGCGACCAATGCCGCCAAGGCCGCTTCCCCCGTGACGACCTCGGCAAACGGTTCGGCTTCACGCCGCATCTCCGGCTCAATCGCGAAGGGATTCGTCACACACACGGACCAACTCAACCGACGGTCGTTGTGTTTCAAGAGGCCGAGCAGCCAGTGTTCGACGCCTCCCATGAGCAGGTTCGGCATGAGGAATCCGACTCTCAACACCGGAGCGAGGCGCGGTGGAATCGCACTTTTGAACCGTTCCGAAACCGAACGAGATTCCATCGCGACAAACTCCGGTGGCGCGAGACGAGGCAATACTGAGGCAGCAGTGTCAAGATTCCTGTTCACGTCGCTTCTTTCTGCTGGAGAAACATGTGCTGGACAATTTCACGTCGCACGACACAATACGCCCGCTTTGCGAATCTGTCCAAATCTTGAGGCGGAGAATTGAGTCATGCGAGCCAGCATCATCATCGCGGCCCATAACGAAGGGGACCGTCTCTGGCGGACGGTCGCGAGTTGTGTCGAGACCTCGGCGGGACTCGATTGCGAAATCGTCGTCGGCGACGATGCGTCGTGGGATGGTTCAGTTGAGGAGACGCAGCAGCGGTTTCCTCAGGTCCGGGTCGTCCGTCATGACGAGCGCAAGGG
>CAMAYU010000024.1 GCA_945862235.1 Schlesneria paludicola DSM 18645 | reverse complement strand
CCCTACCTGTTCTGCAAACTCAAATTGGACGGAGCCGTGAAGGCTGACTGGACAGCCGTTTGAGGCGACGCAATACTACGCCCCGCTTTGGACGGCCCGGGTTGCCGAACCAAACGGAAAGTGGGTTTGTCACTGACGAGCAATGGAGTCGTCAGTGGCACTACCGAGAGTGGAATGCGGGCGTATAGCTCAGTTGGCTAGAGCGCAGCTCTGATAAAGCTGAGGTCCGTGGTTCGAATCCACGTACGCCCAATCACGAGCCGTCGAGTAACTCGGCGGCTCACTGATTTCTTGGCGGTTCATCATTCCGACAGTTCTGGATGGTTGATTGCTGAGTGAGTTAGCCACTCAATGTTTGTGCAGACGTTCGTCCCATCGACCGTCTGCCTTGGGGACGTAGCTCAACTGGGAGAGCGCTGGCTTTGCAAGCCTGAGGTTGCCGGTTCGATCCCGGTCGTCTCCACTCGAAAAGCCTTGCTCGCAAATACTGCGGGCAAGGCTTTTTCGCTTGGTTTCCTGCGGTTTTCGAGTGTCGCTCTTATGGTCGCTTGTTTATCGGCATCGTCTGATGAGACGGCGGCAAACGACACAGATTGCCCACTTTGCCAACAACTGGTGCAGCCAGTTCGGAAGTTCTGTCTTTAGTTGGCGAGGCGTCTCGGCAATCCGCTCCCGTTGCTCGCCTCGACTGGCGTTCAATCGAGGGAGCGGCGTTGAGATTGAGTGTTGGCAGCGAATCCAACTCCCCGTACACGTCGAGCAATTTCGGATCGGTGTAGACGTTCATCGTTAGGTCGATGGTTGAGTGACGCATCGCGGCTTGAGCCGTTCGCGGTGCAACGCCCTCCTTGGACAGCAACGTCCCGAACGAAGTCCGCAGGGCGTGAACGTCGAGCGTCCGGCCCCGTTTGTCGACCTTGTCGATCCCAGCGGCGAGCAAGTCGCGGTCGAGGATTCGAACGAGTCCGGCGGGGACGATGAACAGCGGTTCGCTTCCAAACGCATCACGACGCCCTTGGAAGCGTGCCCGCTTCTCGACAATCCAATCTTGCAAGTCGGCGGCAAGGTCCGTTCGGAGCGGGATTGTCGAGCCTTGCCGGTTCTTCTCGTCTGCCGCGTTCAACAAGGCGAACAACATCTCTTCATCGAGGCACAGTTGCCCGACCGTCAATGATGCGAGTTCATTCTTGCGAAGACCGGTCAGAACCAGCGTTTTGTAGTTCAACGCCCGCTCACGTCCGAGTTGCTCCCACTCGTCGAGGAACGCGGGACTGTCCTTCAATCGCCCCCGAGCCAGCTCGACCGCCCGTGGCCTCCCGTCGAGCGTGAGTGGTGAATAGGTCCACTTGGAACACTTCGGCGGTTTGCCGTTCTTCGTGAACAGTTCCACTCCCTTGGGAATCGGCTTCGTTGCGGTTTACTTGTAGACGGTTCCCATCGTCGTTTCCTTTGGAACAGTCGCCTTGAGTTCTTGCACCATGCGTCACAAGTCAAACAGGATGCGCAGCCGGCTTTCCACCTCATCCAGCGTCGCGGCGGAGACCGTGCCCCAGCGTTGTACCATCTGGTCATGCGAGACTGACCGAACCGCTTCGCACATGCTGAAGCTCTTGGTCTTCGTGCCACCCTCGGGCGGCTGAAGGGGGACATGCCACGGGATGCTCTTGTCCTTGCTGGTGATCGGCACGACGACGCCCAGATCGGCGGGGCTCTCGTTGAAGCCGTTCGTCGAGACGACCAACGCCGGACGCTTGCCCGCCTGTTCACGCCCCCGTGACGAGTCGAGGTCCACAAAGCACACTTCGCCGCGCAGCGGAGTTGTCATCGTCATTCCTTTTCGAAACCATCCTTAAGCGTTTTGTCCCACACCTTGCGTTCCGCCTGTTCGGCAGCCCACGCGTTCTTGTCGCTGCGCAGTTCGCCATACGCCCGCGATGCCTGCTCCAAAAATCGTTCTCGACGAAGCGTTCAATCGCTTGTTCCAAGACGGTGGGCGAGAGGCAGCGGACGATGTGGGCGGCGACAGAATTGCGATTGGGGGTAGAGCGGCGTGTCCCTGTTGGGCGGGTGTGACGGGGCGGTCTCGTCCCACGATTTATGCAGGGCCCCCGCATCTAAAGTTGGTGGCGTAATGAATGCCGCAGTGTCCGTCGATTCGTCAAGTGCCGAAAAGTTTTCGGTGCGAGGAGGCTTGGGAACTGACGGAGCGACACGATGGCGACGACGAGTGGATTGCAAGTTTTGGCGGACAGCTTTGCAACTTTGACAGACCCGCGAATCCCACGGACGCGGTGGTACAAGCTGGTCGATATTGTGACGATCGCGGTCTGCGGCGCGATCTGCGAATGCAACTCGCGGGAAGACCTGCCTCGATATGGTCGGGCCAAGAAACGGTGGCTGGAACGGTTTCTGGAGTTACCGCAGGGCATCCCTTCAGCGGACACGTTTGCTCGAGTCTTTCAACGGTTGAAGCCGGACGAGTTTCTGCGATGTTTATCGTCGGTGGTCGCCGTGCTGCGTCGCGTGGAATCTCAAGAGCTCGTGGCGATCGACGGGCAGACGCTGCGCGGTTCGGGCGATGATCGCACCGGTCGGCATCCGCGGCATCTCGTGCGTGCGTGGGCCACAACCAACCGGCTGGTTCTGGGCCAGCAGGCGTGCGCCGAGAAATCGAACGAGATCACCGCCATTCCGCAGTTATTAAAGGTGATCGACATCGCAGGGGCGATCGTCACCATTGATGCCATGGGCTGTCAGACCGAGATCGCCGATGGCATTATCGAACGCGGAGCAGACTACGTCTTGGCGGATATGGCGCGCGGCCGCATCGCGCCGGACAGGCTGTTGGCCCACTGCCGCGCGCTGCTGTCCCTGATCGCCACCTGCGAAGTCGCGAATCGCCCCGGCCGTATCGAACCCCGCCACACCCTGAAGAAAAGACTCTAATCCGGCAACGCTCAAGCGTAACCGCAGTTACGGCTATGACAGTGCCATTCGGTTCAGGCGATTTGGAAATTGCTGGCTTGAGGCTTGTTCGCTCGGGTGCCTTTTCCACGGCCAATCCGAATTTTCGAAGCGTCTGCCCCCGACTCGGCCCACATCCTCTAGCTCCGCGACAAGATCGCTCTAGCAAATCGCTGAAGTGGTGGTGGTCACTACGGAAAGTCGGACAGTAGAAATAGATGCACCGCCCCCAAGAAGGCCGGTGAGTTGCCGGGGACGATTATCCCCCGGTGGTGTTCGCGAATGAGTGGGGCGTGAGCAATCACTCGAGCGACTTCTTTGAATCCGCAGCCGCCGGACTCCACGCTCTCTTGGCGGGCGTGGTCTCGGTGAGCTGCCCGACGGGCCGCGTGTTCTTGCCCTTCCGTTGAGTCCGCGTGTCGCCAATGTCCTCGCGCGCCTGCTCCGCGAACTGTTTGAGTTGCGCGACGATCTCTGGGTGATTGGCCGCGACATCGGTCGTCTCTCCGATGTCGGCGTTCAAGTCGTACAACTCGGGAGCAGGTGGTCCCGCGTTCTGGTTCGCGTTCGCATTGCCTCCGCGTCCGCCACCCGGAAACATCAGCTTCCATTGCCCGGCACGCACGCCGCCCAGCACACCGCCGTGGTAGTAATAGAACGCGGCGTGCGGCGACTTGGCTCCGTCCTGTGCGAACAGCAGCGGCGCGATGTCGCGGCCGTCGATCACACGATCCTGCGGGACTTCGGCTCCACCCAACGTGGCGAACGTGGCGAACCAGTCGAAGCTCGCGGTGACTTCGTCGCACGTCGTCCCGGCCGGAACCTTGCCCGCCCAATGCGCGATGCAACTCACACGCGGCCCGCCCTCAAACAGAGTCCCCTTGCCGCCGCGCAGCACATGTTTGCGCGAGGCATCGACGGTCGCGTACTTGCCGTACACGTTGGGCAGGTCGCTGTTATTGCTGCCGGGTGGCAAGTACCCGTTGTCGGCGTGAAAGACGATCAGCGTGTTCTCGGTCAAATCGAGATCAATCAACGTCGCGACGATCTGGCCGATCGACCAGTCGAAGCACTGCACCGCATCGCCATACGATCCCGCCTGCGATGTCCCCGTGAACCGGCCCGGCGTGAACCAAGGCGTGTGCGTCTCAATGTTGGAGAAGTGCAGATAGAACGGTCGGTCGTGGTGTTGTCGGATGAACTTGACGCACTCCTGAGTGAACCGCATCGGGAGGTTCTCCAAATCGGCAGGCTCTTCGACAACGGTGTCGTTCGAGAACAGCGGCATTGGCGGTGCGAGCCAGTTCTCCCTTCCGGCCGCCTTCGACCAGCCAAAGCGTTCCGGTTCATGATCGTTGGGATACGGGATGCCGAAGAACCGGTCGAACCCATGACGCACCGGCAGGAACTCGGGCTGATGTCCCAAGTGCCATTTGCCGACGCAGGCCGTCGCGTACCCGCGCTCTTTCAGCAGCCCGGCGATCGTCACTTCGTTCGCGTGGAGGCCGATCTTCGAGTGCGGAAACAGCACCGGCGGGATGCCGATCCGGTCGGCATAGCACCCGGTCATCATCGCCGCACGCGACGCCGTGCAGTACGGCGCGGGGGAATAGAAGGACGTGAACTTCCGCCCGCGCGCGGCCAGCCGGTCGAGGTGTGGCGTCTTGATGTCCTTCGCTCCGAAACAACCGATGTCATCCCAACCGATGTCGTCTCCCACAATGTGAATGATGTTCGGCGGTCGGTCTGCGGCAGCGACATCTCGATGGATCGCACCGGCCAAAACAACTGTCAGAAAACTCAGCCTGAGCAAAACGGCGCGGAGCATGTCGGAGTCTCTCGGAAAGCAAATTTGTTCGCGAAGGATGCAACGCGGAATGATGTCTCGTCAACACGTTCCCGCCAAGCCAAGACCATCTCGTAGTTGGGTCTGCGAAAACTGTAGGGTGGGACCAGCGGCGCTTCGCCGCGCCGGCCCACCATGACTTCTCGACGTTTCCCGATGGTGGGCCGGCGCTCGAAGCGAGCTGGTCCCACCCACATTGAAAAAGGCGATGGCCCTACCGCCAAGCCTCGTGCTGGCAATTCATTCGTCCGGCAATCACACTGCGTCCCGGTCTTGCAACCTCGAACAGTGGAGTACGCCATGCGGTCGATAGCGCGTGTGATTGCCGGTTTAGTCGGATGTCTCTTCGTGAGTTCAGCGGGTGGCGTTGTCGCGGATGCTCAAGCCGCGGATGCGAAGCCGCTCGTGCTGAACATGCGGAAGCGGGTGGAGATTCCCGTCGAGGCGAAGGCCGGTGTTGCGACCGCTCCGGCTGAGAACGCGGCACCTGCGACGAAGCGGTATCACGCGATTACGACTCCCGCAGAATGGGACTCGAAGCAGACCGCCGTCGTGATCTGTGACATGTGGGACAAGCACTGGTGCCCCAACGCCACGGCTCGCGTGGGTGAGATGGCTCCGCGGATGAACGAGGTCGTGAAGGCCGCTCGATCACGCGGGGCGTTCATCATTCACTGTCCCAGCGACACGATGGAGTTCTACAAGGACACGCCGCAACGGAAGCTGGCTCAAGCCGCGCCGCAGTTGGAATTGAAGCGGCCGCTCGAACGCTGGTGCCGCATCGACCTGACCAAAGAGGCTCCGCTTCCCATCGATGACACCGATGGCGGATGTGATTGCGATGAACCGGTCAAAAACTACCGGGCCTGGTCACGACAGATCGCCGCGATTGAGATTCATGACGGCGACGCCATCACCGACTCGGACGAAGCTTTTCGTTTGATGAAGAGTCGCGGGATCACCAACGTCATCGTGATGGGCGTTCACACCAACATGTGCGTCCTCGGCCGCCCCTTCTCGATCCGGCAGATGGTCTATCAGGGAATGAACGTCGCCCTGATGCGCGACATGACCGACACGATGTACAACCCGGCGATGAGGCCCTTCGTCTCCCACTTCACCGGCAATGACCTGATCGTCGAACACATCGAGAAGTACTGGTGCCCGACGATCACCAGCGCCGACATTCTTTCACCCCTCGCCCCGGCTCTGCGGGGAGAGGGGCCGGGGGTGAGGGGCTCTTCGTCTGAGGTGAAGCCATCTTCAAACCAAGTCACTGCAACGGAAGAGAAGACCCCTCACCCTAACGCTCTCCCGACCACCGAAGCGGCGGTGCCCAAGCCGGGTCGAGGGGACAAGGCGGAAGACCAAGACTACACCAAGCCGTTCCGCTTCAAAGACGACAAACGCCCGCACCTCGTCATCATCAGTGCCGAGGACGAGTACCGCACCGAGGTCACGCTTCCCGACTTCGCTGCCAAGCATCTGGGCCGCGACTTCAAAGTCAGCTTCGTGTTCGAGACGCCAGCCAAGAAGTACGACCTGCCGGGTATCGAAGTCGTCAACGACGCCGACGTGCTGCTGATCAGCGCGCGGCGGCGGCCGATCCCAAAGGAGCAGCTCGATGTCATCCGCAAATACGTCGCCAGTGGAAAACCGGTCGTCGGCATCCGCACCGCCAGCCACGCCTTTCATCTGCGAGACACGCAACCCGAGGGGCTCGATGCGTGGGTCGACATCGACAAGGAACTGATCGGCGGCAATTACCAAGGCCACACCAGTAATACGAGCAAGGGAATCGTCTGGCCTCTTACCGACGTGAAGCATCCGATCCTGACCGGCGTTCCAGCGGGGGAGTTCACCAGTGGCGGGACGCTCTATCTCAACACGCCACTCGACCCGAAGGCGACCGAGTTGATGCGCGGCCGCATCGAAGGGAACGACAAACACGAACCGGTCGCGTGGACGTTCGACCGGAAAGACGGAGGCCGCACGTTCTACACGTCGCTCGGTCACCTCGACGACTTCCAACAGACGGCGTTTCAGCGGTTGCTGTTGAACGGGATCTTCTGGGCGGCGGGAAAGGAAGTGCCTCCGGCCGACAAGAAGATCGGCGCTCTTGCTCCCCGCTCCCCGGCTTTGCGGGGAGAGGGGCTGGGGGTGAGGGGTTCTTCGGTCGAGCTAGCACGCTCCTCCGACAAAACAGTCACGCCGGAAGAGAAGACCCCTCACCCTAACCCTCTCCCCGCAAAGCCGGGGAGAGAGGACAAGCAAGATCTCTCAGCCGCATCTTGGCGCACTCTCCCCGTTCCCGGCACGTGGGAACAACACGCGAAAGACCTCGCCAACGTTGACGGCTTCGCGTGGTATCGCTGCGAAGTGAAAGTCCCCGAGGGGTGGAAGGGTCGCGGCGGATACCTCTACGTTGAGAAGATCGACAACGCCGCCGAGTGCTTCATCAACGGCGCGAAGGTTGGCGTCAGTGGGGGGATGCCTCCAAAGTACGCCAACGGTGTCGAGAACATGCACCGCTATGTCATTCCTCCCGCTGCAATCAAGCCGGGCGAAGTGAACGTCGTCGCGATCCGGGTCTACGATGAGAGCGGTGCCGGTGGATTCAAGGGCGGTGCGCCGCAGATCATCGCCGGGAACGAAGCGATCTCGCTGGAGGGGCCGTGGCAGTTTCGAGTCGGCGACGATTTGAAGTGGGCCAACGTGGGCGAGTCACTCCGTGACTCGCTGCCGGTCGCCGAGCGACCGGCCTACGTAGTCTTCGATAAAATCATCCCCGCCCCCAAGGTCAGCCAGTTCGCCACCGTGATCCGGCGCGAAGCACAGCAGACGCCGCTCTCGCCGCGCGAGTCGATGGATCACTTCAAGGTGCCCGATGACCTGCAGGTCGATCTGGTACTGGCCGAGCCAATCGTGTCGCAGCCGCTGTTCATGAACTTCGACGAACGAGGCCGCCTGTGGGTGATGCAGTACTTGCAATACCCCGAACCCGAGGGCCTCAAGCTCCTGAGCAAGGACCAATTTTGGCGAGCGGTCTACGACAAGGTGCCGCTGCCGCCCCCTCACGGTGTGAAGGGAAAAGACAAGATCACGATCCATGAGGACACCGACGGCGACGGCATCTACGACAAGCACAAGACATTTATCGACGGCCTGAACATCGCGACCGCCTTCGTACAGGGACGCGGCGGCGTGTGGGTGCTCAATCCGCCGTACCTGCTCTTCTATCCCGACAAAGACGGCGACGACGTGCCGGATGGCGACCCCGAGGTCCATCTCTCCGGCTTCGGCCTCGAAGACACGCACTCGGTCATCAGCAGCCTCCGCTGGGGACCGGACGGTTGGTTGTACGCGGCCCAAGGAAGCACGGTGTCGGCGAGTGTGAAAGTGGGGCCTCCGGCTCCCCTCGCCCCGGCTCTGCGGGGAGAGGGGTTGGGGGTGAGGGGTTCTTCGAATGGGGTAAAACCGTCAACAAACCAACTTGCAGCGGCGGAAGAGAAGCCCCCTCACCCTAAACCTCTCACTGCAAAGCCGGGGCGAGGGGACAAGGCAGAAGACAATCCGGCTTCCGCCGCTCAACCCTCAACCCTCAACTCTCAATCCGTCTTCTCACAAGGACAGAACATCTGGCGCTACCACCCGGACACGAAGCGTTACGAAATCTTCTCTGAGGGAGGAGGCAATGCGTTCGGGTTGGAGTTTGACTCGGCGGGCCGAGTCTTCTCCGGACACAACGGCGGCAACACGCGCGGCTTTCATTACATGCAGGGAGCGTACCTCCAAAAGGGATTCAGCAAGCATGGCCCGCTGGGGAACCCGTATGCGTTCGGCTACTTCCCCGCGATGGAGCATCACAACGTTCCGCGCTTCACGCACCAGTTCATCATCTACGAGGGAGCCGACGCGCCGCTCGCTCTGCCGGAGAAGTACAGAGGAAAACTATTCGGCTCGGCCGCCATTTTGAATCACGTTGTGATGAGCGATGTCGAGCAGGTTGGATCGACATTCAAGACGAAGGACATCGGCTACGCGATCGAATCGGCCGACACGTGGTTCCGCCCCGTCGATACGAAAGACGGCCCCGACGGAGCGATCTATGTGGCCGACTGGTACGACGGGCAACTCGCGCACACGGCCAACTATCAAGGGGGGCTGGATCGCGACAACGGCCGCATCTACAGAATCCGTCCCAAAGACAAGGACACTCTGAGCGGGGGACGTAAGTCCCCTGGCTCTTCGGCGTCAGCCCCATCCGATCCCAAAGCAGGGCTGACGCCCAAGACCGGGGGACTCACGTCCCCGGCTCAGAAAGTTGATTTGCGGGCGATGTCGTCTGCGGAGTTGATTGGTCTGCTTGATCACGCCAACCGCTGGCATCGCGAAGCCGCGCGGCGAGTTCTCGCGGACCGAAGAGACTCGTCGGTCGTGCCGGCGCTGAAACACAAGCTCTTCGCGTCGAAGGGGCAGGCGGCTGTCGAGTCGCTCTGGGCTCTGAATCTGTCGGGGGGACTCGATGAGGCGACGGCTCTCAAGGCGATCGACCACCCGGAACCGCAGGTCCGGCTCTGGACGGTGCGGCTGCTGGGGGATACCCGTGTGCTCCCGTCGGACATCGGCATTCGGATTGCCAACGTCGCGCTGACTGAACCAAACATCGAGGTCCGCTGCCAGTTGGCCGCCACCGCCAAACGGCTGCCGCCGGAACAGTCGCTCGCCATCGTCCGCAGCCTGATGATGCGAGACGAGGACGCCACCGATCCCCGCCAGCCGCTGATGATCTGGTGGGCGGTCGAAGCCTTGTGCGACGTGATCACTCCCCCGAAGAGCGACGACCCCGGTGCCGCGCCAATCCACGGACATCCGGTGCTGACGCTGGACGATCCCGAACTGTGGAAGCGTCCGCTCGTCCAAAAGGAAATCCTGCCGAGGCTGATGCGCCGCTTCGCCTCGACCGGTCAGCGGGCCGACCTCGCGATCTGTGCCCGGTTGCTCAAGCAGTCTCCCACGGCGGACACGACCAAGGCGCTGATGCAGGGATTCGAAGAGGCTTACGCGGGCCGGTCGATGAACAACGTGCCATCGGAACTTGTCGCGGCGTTGTCGGCGGCGGGAGGTGGCTCGGTCTCGCTGAAGATTCGTCAGGGAGAGACCGCCGCCATCGACGAGGCGTTGAAGATCATCGCCGACGAAAAGGGACCACCCGCGAAGCGGGCCGAGTACGCGACGCTGTTCGGTGAGGTGAAGCAGCCCAAGTCGGTCCCCGTCCTGCTCGAGACTCTTTCCAAAACATCCGACGACGGTTTGAAGGCGGCGATCCTCTCGACACTGCCCGCCTATGGAGACGACCGCATTCCGGCCGAGGTGCTCAAGCAGTACGGCCAGATGAACGAAGAGATCCGCGCGGTGGCTCAGTCCCTGCTCGTCTCAAGAAAACCGTGGTCGCTCGCGCTGGTTGAGGCGGTCGAGCGAGGCGACATCGCCGCGAAGTCGCTCCCGGTCGAAACGGTTCGCCAACTGACGGTCCACCGCGACGAACGGCTTGCCACGCTGATCGCCAAGCACTGGGGGAGCGTCGAGGGAGCAACGACCGCCGAGATGCAGGCACAACTCGAAAAGTACCAGTCGATCCTCAGCGGCCCCGGCGATCCGTATCCCGGCAAGAAGCTGTACGTGCAGATGTGCGGCAAGTGCCACACGCTCCACGCGACCGGCGGCAAGATCGGCCCCGACCTCACGACGTACAAGCGCGACGACGTGCGTCGGATGTTGCTCAACGTCATTAACCCGAGTGCCGAAATCCGTGAAGGCTTTGAAACCCGAGTCGCCGTCCTGAACGACGGCCGCGTCGTCACCGGCTTCCTCGTCGAACAAGACCCTCAATCGGTTTCCCTCCGCAGCACCGACGGCCAAACCGTCGCCCTCGCGCGAGCCGACATCGACGAACTGATCCCTCAAAAGAAATCGCTGATGCCTGAAGGCCAGCTCAAAGACCTCACCGACGAGCAGGTCCGCAACCTGTTCGCCTATCTCCGCAGCACTCAGCCGTTGAATGACTGACTCACGTTGACCGCAACGCCAAGGCTTGCGGTAAATCAAAAACGTCTCACTTCGGGCTAATCGCGCGTGTTCCCTTGCCGTGGCGGGCCTTCATGTCGAACAGGCCGAAGATTTCCGAGGCGTTCAAACTGAGCGTCGCGTTGGTGTTGTCTCCCTCGCCGAGAATCGCGGCGAAGAGTTGCCGCTTCTCGGTAAGAATCTTGTCGATCCGTTCTTCGATCGTGTTGTTGGAGATGAACCGCGTGACGATCACCTGGCTCTTGCAGCCGATGCGGTGGGCGCGGTTGATTGCCTGATCTTCAATGGCTGGGTTCCACCAGCGGTCGAATAGAAACACATAGCCCGCGAATTGCAGATTCAGCCCGACGGCTCCCGTTCCGTAGCTCATCAGAATGATGTGCGCGTTCGGGTCTTCCTTGAACTTAGCCAGGATCGGCTCGCGCTGCTTGGTCGGGATACCGCCGTGGTAAAGCAGTGCCCCGTACTTGGCCATCGGTTTGGCGAGCCAGTCCAAAACTTTCGTCCATTGGCTGAACAGGATCGCCTTGCCGCCGCTGGCCGCGATCTCTTCCATGTCCGCTTCGAGCCGATCGAGTTTCGCGCTCTCACCCGTGAACGGGTCAAAGTTCGTGATCTGTTTCAGTCGCAGCACCAACTCGAAGACGTGCTGGACCGTGGCCTCGTCACCCAGCTCATTCAGATGAATGACTCCATCTTTCTCGGCCTTCTCATAGGCGTACCTCTGTGCCGGCAAGAGATCGAGATGCGCGTCGCGGTCGAGTCGCGGCGGCATGTCCTTCATGACGAGGTCTTTGGTTCGACGCAGGATGCACTGCTTGGCCAAGTATTGAAGTTGTTTGAGATCGGGCGTGGCGTTGGGCGGGACGACGCCGAGGAACTCGTACAGCGCACCGAGTTCTTCCGGACGGTTTTCGATCGGTGTTCCGGTGAGCGCCCAACTGCGACGCCTCGGCAACGCGCGGGCTGTTTGTGCCGTGCGTGAATCGCGGTTCTTGATCCGCTGCGCTTCATCCAAGACGACCAGATCGAACTTCGGGAACTCGCCTTCGGGAAACGACGCGAAGTCGCGGACCAGGGATTCATAGTTCGCGATCAAGATCGGAACGCCGGGCATCGTCCAGGTGAGACGACGGCGCTCAGTGTCCCCCTCGACAACCACGAACGGCAGCTCTTCGGCCCACGCTCGGAACTCGCGCTGCCAGTTCGGCAGCAGCGGTTTCGGGCAGACGAGCAACACGCGACGAAGCTGTCCGCTACGAATCAGCAACCGAATCGCGGTGATCGTTTGCATCGTCTTGCCGAGGCCCATTTCATCCGCGAGCAACCCCGCCGACTTAGAGAAGAGCCAGCCGATCCCTTCGTACTGATACGGAAACGGCTCGAACGGCATGATCAGTTCCTGCCCGGCCAGCCACGATTGGAGCGGCGGCTGAAGCAGGTAAAAGAGCCGATCTTCGATCGACAGCGCGTCGGCGGGCGGCTTGACGCGCGTGATCTTTTTCTTGGCTTCCGCCAGCGTCGCCTCGTCCATCAGCGAGGCTGGCTGAGGCGGAAGGATCGCCGTCAGCTCTTCTTCGCCAAGGGTGTTGCTATCCGTCGATGATTGACCAGACTCGGACGCATTGTCACCGCCGGTTGCATTGCTCGAGCCGTTGGCGGCGTCGGACTCCGCCTTCTCTTTCTCGGCCTTCGTGGTCAGGAATGACTCACCCTCGGGGAACGTGATTCCGAACGTGGCGACGCGCGAATGAGCTGGCCTCCAAGTCGGAAGCAGTGCGGGCGGCTTCGGCGCGGCGACGGTGATCGTCTCCAACGACGGCCAGCGTTGCAGCGCGACGTTCATTCCAGAGGAAAACAATTTCGTCGAAAGGGAGAGCGAAAGTGTCGAAGTCGGCACGTCGTCGAGCAGCATGTCGAGTGACGATCCCGAATTGTCGAGCGTCCAATGCGGAGCCGGTACGACTCCGTCAGGGGAGCGTGTCTGCAATCGACTCGCCATCTCATCGAGCATTCGTAGCGACCCGTCACTCATCGGCTAGCCCTTCTGTTCAGTCTCAGTCAGCCGAGATCAACGGGTTGTCGTTTCAACGAGGGTAGGCGGCTCGCCTGCCCACTTTTTCAGCAACGGATAGGGCAGGCGAGCCGCCTACCCTACGCCGACCGAGCCGTTCCCAATCGCAGTGTTTCTTCGAGAGCCTCACGCACGCGCTCGAACGGTTCGCTCAGCGTGGCTTCGGCCGGGATCAGCTTGGCATACCGCTCGATCTCGGCTCGATCACTTGGATATTCCGAGTGCATTCCCAACGCCAACTGGCCGCAGCGAATCGCGGACTCGTCCGACGCTTCGGCCTTCGTGAGAAACGCCACCGGCATCGGCACGTGTTGCCGCAGATCAAGAATCTCGTTCGACTCGATCAGCACCAGTTGCGGCTTCACGCCGATCTTGTCGAGCAGCGTGCGACCGATGAGTTCGCTGAGCACGAACGGGCGCAGGGTCGGGCCGTACAGAATCTGCTGCGCCCGGTTCGGCTTCACGGGGGCGGTGCATTGGAATTCCAAGGGGCGGCCGAACCGGTTGGTGACCAGCAGCCCACCCACGAATCCCCGCTCCACATCCTCAATGGCCGCCAAGAAGCCCAACCGAAACGGGTCGCTGTTCGCGTGCGACATCCAGCCATCCTTGCCGTCGTCGTCTTGTGTTTGTTTTCCCGAGCGAGTCCACTCGCCGAGCCTGTCGATTCCGTCCAACAAGTGTCTTGATCGGAGCCGTGCAACGCGCGACTTGAACGCAAGCTCTCAACTTTACATCTCGACGGATCGGGCAATTCGAGTCGATCGCGGCCGAGTTGGCGATGGCCGAAAGAATGAATCAAGTTACAAGGAATCTGCGAGACGTTTGAAGGACTCGGTTGCCGTCGTGCAGGGTGGCACGCACAATCGGGCCGCACAAAACGAAATTCAGCAGCTCTCCTTTCGCCGTCCAAGGTCGTTGCCCAGATGAATCAAGATCACCGCGAGGATTGGGAGTTCAGTGATCGCAATCGGCTGCGTACCTGGCAATCCAAGCGACTGCGTTTGCTCATCGAAGCCATCATCCCGGCTAATTCGTTCTGGACGGAGCGACTGCTGGGGGCGGGGATCGACCCGCGTTGGATTCAATCGGTGGATGACTTGAGTCTGCTGCCGTTCATAACCAAGGCCGACTTCGTGGCGGATCAGGCCGCACATCCGCCGTATGGTCGGAACCTCACGTTTCGATCCGCCGATTACTCACGACTGCATCAGACCTCGGGCACGACGACGGGCCAGCCGCTGCGATGGCTCGACACGCCGACCAGTTGGAACGGGATGCTTGACTGCTGGACCACGATCTATCGGTGGATGAAGCTCCGTGCGGACGATCGGCTCTGCTTTCCGTTTTCGTTTGGCCCGTTCCTTGGATTCTGGGCGGGATTTGAAGGGGCGCTGCGTCAGGGAAACATGTGCCTCGCGGCGGGAGGCATGAGCAGCGAAGCCCGCTTGAAACTGATCTTGGAAAATGAGGTCACTGTGCTCGGTTGCACACCGACGTACGCGCTCCGCCTGGCTGAGGTCGCGGCCGAGCAACGGATCGACCTGAAAGCCAGCTCCGTCCGCGCGATCTTGGTGGCAGGCGAACCGGGCGGATCGATCCCCTCTGTGCGGTCCCGAATTGAAGAGGCTTGGGGGGCACGCGTCTTCGATCACTGGGGCATGACCGAGATCGGGCCGCTGGCCAGCGAATGCGAAGACGATCCCGGCAACTTGACGGTCATTGAAACCGAGTGCATCGCCGAGATCATCGATCCCGCCACAGCCCAGCCGGTCGCGGCGGGGACTCCCGGTGAGCTCGTCATTACTAACTTAGGACGACACGGCTCGCCGGTCCTGCGTTACCGAACGGGCGACCTAGTTGAGGCCGATCCTGCCGAACATGCGTCCGGTCGAACGCTGTTGCGACTGCGCGGCGGCATCCTCGGGCGCACCGACGACATGCTGATCGTCCGTGGCAACAATGTCTTCCCGTCCAGCATCGAAGCCGTCGTGCGCGAGTTCCCAGAGATCGTCGAGTTCCGCATCGTCGTTTCCCGCCAACGCGAGATGAACCACGTCCGACTCGACATTGAACCGGCCGCAACTCTCGTCGAATCCGGCCGCGCCGGGCTAGCCGATCAACTCGCGAAAGCTATCAAGCAGCGACTGCAATTCCACGCCGAGATCTCGCTCGTCGCTACGGGTTCACTCCCCCGGTTCGAGATGAAGGCGAAACGCCTCATCCGCGAGTGATTCGTAATTCGCGGAACAAACTGGCGGTGATTTACGAACGGGATCGCAATCAGACGACCGGAAAGACTTGCCTAACTCAAACCAACCCGAAGTGTGAACGAGGGCGAAGTCGATCGATGTCCTCGTTCACACTTCGGGCTGGTGTCTACGGATCGGAGCAGAATTAATCGTCGTGGAGGACGTTGCCAGCGTCGGCTCGGATGCTGGCAGCATCCGCCACGATGGGACAGTTATTGTTGCGCCGGCCCTCAGCCACGAGTTGCGGACTACGAGGGCGATCCTCGACCTGTCTCACTCGGTGTAGATGAACTCATTCAAACAGAAGAGGACTTGGCAGAAGTCGATGAGGCTGCGGGAGAGGCCCGCGTTGGGATCGGTGGCCGAGTACGAGGTGGCTTGTTGGCGGAGGAACTCGGCGGTGTTGGACAGTTCGTCGGGGGACGGCTCGCGGCTGACGGCGGTGAGGTAGCCGAGTTTGACCGCGTCTTCGAGCGATTTTGATTGGGCGACCGGTTGCAGACGAGCGGCGAACTGGCGCGAGGCTTCTCGAACCTGTGGGTTGTTCATCAGCAACAGGGCTTGCGGTGCGATGGTCGTTTGCGGGCGGTCGGCTACGGGGGTTGTGCCGTCGGGGGCGTCGAAGACCGTCATCGACGGCATCAGTTGGCTGCGCTTCACGGTGAAGTAGAGGCTGCGGCGGCGATGGCTTTCGTTCAGCACACCTGCTCCGTAGAGACGGTCGTCGAGTTGGCCGCTCGTGGCGAGGACGGCGTCGCGGATCACTTCGGCTTCGAGTCGCTTGCGCGGGCGGTGCCAGAAGAGTTTGTTCTCGCGATCGACCGACGCCCGCTGTTCGTCCGCGTCGCATGACTGTTGATAAACGCGGCTCGACACGATCAGGCGATGGATCGGTTTCAGTTCCCAGTTGTGGCGGATCAGTTCACTCGCAAGGAAATCGAGCAGTTCGGGATGGCTCGGCAATTCGCCGCGCGTGCCGAAGTCGGAGGGCGTGGAAACCAAGCCTCGTCCCAGATGATGCTGCCAGAGCCGGTTGACGATCACGCGGGCGAGCAGGTTCCCGGCTCCGGATTCTCGGTCAAGCAGCCAGTTCGTCAGCGATGTTCGTTGGAACGACGTGCGTGCTCCCTGCGGTGCGGGCGATTGAAAGAGTTGCGGTGCGTCGGGGTTGGTCATCAAGACTTGCAGGAAGCCCTGCGTGGCCACGGCGTCTTTGTGATTGGTCTCGCCTCGTCGCAGGAAGTGCGTCTCCTTGAGGAACTCCGACTCGGCCTGCGTGTGTAACTTCACAGGCGGCAGGCCCTCGGTCGCGACGAGGACTTTTTGCAGGCGCGGCTTCGGCATCGTCGCGGCATGCGCGGCCCGGCGGTCTTCGACTTGTTTCCAACCCGCGTCCTGTGGCTTGAACCAATCGAAGGCCGCTTTCTTTTCATCGGCCGTCAGTTGGTCGAACGGTTTCGTCAACAGGGCGAGGATCGTTTCATTCCACGCGCCGCCAGTCGTCGCGGGTTGGTCAGGCTTTTGAGACAGCGTGAGCCTCGGTCGGCCGATCGAATGCTGCGTGTTGTTGTTGTACGCCAGCGTGATCGTCACGACGGTCCCGTTCTCGAAGCCGAACGGCTCGACGCAGGCGAAAACCGCCGCGTGGTCCTTGCCGAACTCGGGATCGACGGCCCACGCCGATTGCGGGTTGTCATCAATGGCCGCTGCAACGGGGAGCCCCTTCTGCTCGAAAGTCGCTTTGGCCGCAGTCAGCTTCACTGGGGTCGGCTTCGTGTCGGCCGCCGCTCCGACGGGCAGGACCGTCACCGCGAAGTCGGACAAAGCAAAGTTGCCGTTCCCCGCTCGACCCGGTCCTGATTTGTTGAACGACGGATGCGCGAGAGCCTCTAACCGGATCGACTTCACGTCGCGCAGTTTCGTGGTGAAGCTGATCGTGACGACATCGTTCGCTGGGCTGGTGCCGCTTTGCAGCCAAGACTCATCGGGCTGCTTCGTGAACGTCGCGTTTCCCTTCGACTTGATGGCGAGATCGCCGGGAACGAACCACGACGGGTTCTCTTTGACCGCGTCGCGCGAGGCTCTCCAAGTTGCGAAGGCTTCGGGAAGCTTGGTCGATTCGTAATCGCGCACGGCTTGCTCAAACGGAGCGTGCGTGATGTCGAACTCGGCGCGATCGCGTTGGTAGCCCTCGGGGTCGAAGTCGAGTTCGACCTCACTGCGGATCGTCGTCGTGAACGTCGAGAGCAAGCGGTAGTAATCGGCCTGCGGGATCGGATCGAACTTATGGTCGTGGCATCTCGCGCAGCCAATCGTCAGTCCGAGCATCGACGTGCCGACCGTCGCGAGCATGTCGTCCATTTCGTCATAGCGATGTTTCTCGACTTCGTTCTTCGTGATCTGCGTCGAGTGAACTCCCGCCGCGAGAAACCCCGTTGCCATCATCGCCAGCCGGTCGTTGGGAGCGAACTCGTCCCCCGCGATCTGCCAGCGAACGAACTGGTCGTAAGGCATCCCCGCATTCAGGGCCTGTACCACGAAGTCGCGATAGTGGAAGGCCGAGGGCCGGTCGTAGTCATGTTCAAACCCGTGGCTCTCGGCGAACCGAGCAAGGTCCAGCCAGCGGCGGCCCCACCGCTCCCCGTAATGCGGACTGGCGAGCAACCGTTCAACCAGCCGCTCATAAGCATCTGGCCGTTCGTCGCGAACGAACTCAGTCACGTCATCGGCTGACGGCGGGAGGCCGATCAAATCGAAGCTGACTCGACGAATCAGCTCGGCCCGCCCGACCGTTCCGCTCGGAGTCAGCTTGGCCTCATTGAGGTGCTGCAACACAAACCGATCCACCGACGAACTCGACCAGCCGCGAGCGTCTTCAACAACGGGCGGCAGTGTCTTCTTGAGCGGCTGAAACGACCAGAAGGCTTTCTTGTCGGGAGCCAGCTTGCGTTGAGTCCACGCCAAGACATCGACCGGCTTGGCTTGGACAAGCGGCTCATCGAACGGAGCACCAAGATCAACCCACTTCGTAATCGCGGCGATCTCTTTCGGACTGAGCTTCTCACCATCCTTCGGCATGCGCGGCTCTTGCTGATGCGAGATCAACCTCACGAGCAAACTCTTGTCGCCCCGCCCGACCACTGCCGCCGGTCCACGCTCGCCCCCATTCAGAAGTCCTTCCTGCGTGGCGAGGTCCAACTTCCCTTCGGTCGCGTCGCCGCCGTGGCAACTGACGCACTTGTCCTTCAGGATCGCTCGCACATCCGACTTGAAGACCTCCAGCCCCAGCTTCCGCTTCGCCGCATGATCGGGATCCACGGCTGCGGCCGATCCCGCTTGCTCGGCCGCAGCAAGAAATGAGGGACAGAGAACGGTAGAACAATTGAGAACCAACACGACAGGAATCAGCACTCGCGCAGTGAGTCGCAGCATGGGAACTCGCAAGAAACAGGTGACAGAACCGGGCGGAAATTTCATCAGTGGGATTCTATTCAACGCTCAGCGCCATCGGCTACCGGACGCGAGACGTAGAGCGGCCGCTCCGGCCAGTCCTCTCGACATACACCAACCCGAAGCGTAAGCGAGGAAGCCGGAAAGTGAGGTTCCGCTTCCCGGCTCACACAACGTGAAGCTGCTCGTCATGAGTTGCGGAGCAGCATCAATAAATTGCCTGCGGCGTCAGCTCAAGGATTGTCGCCCAGAAATGATCTGAACCGCGAAGCCGCGGCAGGTTCTCGATATGCGTTCCCTCGTTTTCAACGGAGAACGTATTTGACGCCACTCATCCTCGTCGCCACAGCGTCTGATCCGTGCGGTCTTCCAGCGTGACCTTGAGTTCGTTGAGTTTGTTGCGAATGAGATCGGCGACGGCGAAGTTTTTGTTCTTGCGGGCGTCGGCTCGAATTTGGATGACGAGCTGCATGAGACCGTCGAGCAGGCCGTCGTCGGCTGACGCGGCCTTCGCCTTCGCTTCGCGGAACACGCCGAGGATCGAGGCGAGTTCTTTGAGGAGCGTCATCCCAGCGGTGAGGGCGGGGAGTTTGCTCTTGTCCGCTGCGGCGGTGTCGAGCTTGTGGTCGCCAATGAAGGCGTTGAGCGTTTTCCTGAGATCAAACAACACGCCGACGGCACCGCCTGTGTTGAAGTCGTCGTCCATTGAATCGAGGTAACGCTGACGGAGCGTGCTGAGTTCGGTGACGAGGGCGTCGCCTTCCTCAGAAAGCGCCGGGTTGTTGCCTCGGATGGTTGCGGGCTTCAAGGTGTAAAACGATTGGCCAGCGGCGCGTTCGTAGGTCTCGAAGAGGCGATAAAAACCTTCGAGACTCTTACCCGTTTCGGCGATCCGTTCGTCACTGAAGTCGATCGGGCTGCGGTAGTGAGTCGCGAGCAGGAAGAAGCGGATCGTTTCGGGGTCGTGCTTGGCGAAGAGTTCCTTCACCGACGCGGCCCCCTTGGAACCGGCAAGTTTGTTGGCCTCTTGAGCTTCCTTTACGGCGGTCAGATCGGCGGGCTTGTCACCGTGTTTATCGTGGCCTCCGCCAACCTTGCCCGGTGCGCCACTGGCCTGCATCAAGCCGTTGTGCATCCAGTAGCGAGCGAACGGTTTTCCCGTACAGCTTTCGGATTGAGCCAGTTCGTTCTCGTGATGCGGGAACATCAGGTCGAGGCCGCCGCCATGGATGTCGATCGAATCGCCGAGGATCTTCTTCGCCATCGCCGAACACTCGATGTGCCAGCCCGGTCGGCCCGGTCCCCACGGACTCGGCCACGCCGGTTCACCCGGTTTCGATCCCTTCCACAAGGCGAAGTCGGCCGGATGCTGTTTGCCACCGTGAGTCTCGATCCGTGTCCCGGCCAGCATGTCGGTCAGGCTGCGGCCACTGAGCTTGCCGTAGTCCTCATCTTTCGTGCAGTTGAAGTACACGTCGCCGCTCAGTGGGTACGCGAACCCTTTCTCGATCAGCGTTGCAATGATGTCCTGCATCTCTTGAATGTGCTGCGTCGCATACGGAGTGTGATCGATCCCATCGGCCCCAATTGCGACGGCCATCGTCTTGAGGTTGTCGAAGTAGTCCTGAGTCATCTCCTGCGCGAGAGCCTCAACGGTCATCTTCCGCTCGTTGGCGCGGTTGATCAGCTTGTCATCGACGTCGGTGATGTTGACGACCCAAGTCACCTTGTAGCCGCTGTAAGTGAGATAGCGTTTGATCGTGTCGAAGATCACCGGCCCGACCATGTGCCCGATGTGAGCCGGCTTGTAAACCGTTGGCCCGCACAGATACATCGAGACCTTCCCCGGCTCGACCGTCTGAAAATCTTCCTTCTGCCGAGACAGTGTGTTGTAAACGCGAAGTGGCATGGTTCCGTCTTCCCTGTTGACGTAAAGAGTCCTGTATTTGATTGAGTTGTCTAATTGGCAGTATCACTGCGCCCCAGCAGCACCACCGCATCGGCGTCGATCGCTTCAAGCCGTCCCACGGCACCGACCTTTTCACCGGTCTTGGCTTTCACGTTCACTTGGTCTTCGAGGACACCGAGCAGTCGGGCCACGTTGTTCTTGATTGCCGCTTTGTGTGGCGACAGCTTGGGCCGTTCCGCGTGGATCGTGCAGTCGAGGTTGACGACTTGCCAACCTCGTTCCTTCACGGCGGAGAGGGCGGCTTGGAGGAAGACTGTCGAATCGGCCCCGGCCCATTGCGGGTCGGTATTCGGGAACCAATCGCCGATGTCGCCGAGGCCCGCTGCACCGAGGAGCGCGTCCGTAATCGCATGGAGCAGCACGTCGGCATCGCTGTGACCGTCGAGGCCCAACTCGAACGGAACCTCAACACCGCCGAGCAGCAGCTTACGGCCCGCGACCAGCCGGTGGCGGTCGTGTCCCAAGCCGATGCGATATTCGGGCGATGTCATGTCTCATCCTTGATGACGGGGCGAAGTTCGCGCGGATGATAGCTGGGGGTTGAGAGACTGACAATTCGCGTGCGGCGAGGTCACGCCGATAGGGTGAAGCCGAACGGCTCAGGCGAGAGGCAAGGAAAAATCTGACCCGCTGAAGCCTGACATGCCAGTTTCGGAGATGCGCTGTTTTGAATTTCCACCCCAATGGGGCGGGGGCGCAATCACTTCCCAACTGTGATGATGCAGTCTGGCCCCCTTGGGAAGTGATGCGCTCACGTTCCTAACCGAGAGGGACGAAGAACTCCAGAACACATCGGGAAGTTAGGCGACCGGAATCGAAAACCGAGTCCTACGCCCCGAACTCGCCGCGCTCACTGAAAACGTGACACACCGTGATTCAAAACGTTGGTTCAAGGGAACTGGTGTGACGCTTGGCTGCGTTTCCTTGCCGCTCGGCGTGTGATAGCGTGCCGCCCGCTTCGTGGTCCTCATTCCGAGGTCTCAACTGTCGATTCACTTTCTATTCCGAGGAGCCGCTCATGACCGAGCAAGTTGTTACGCCAGTGTCTGACAATTCGACGCCCGTTGTTCTGCCTCGTCGCTCGTTTCTCGCAGCAGCCGGCGCGATGGGTCTCGCGGCGATGGAGGCTGCCGCGCGAGACTACGGGCCGGGAACGCAACCCGTGCGCTATCCCGATCCTGACATCGTGACGCTCGATCCCCGCTTCAAGAAGTATGCGCTCGGCAACACGCCGATTCAGCGGCTCTATCACAGCCCGAACATGATGTGGGCGGAAGGCCCCGCCTGGAACGGTGTCGGGCGGTATCTGCTGTGGTCCGACATCCCGAACAACGTGCAGATGCGGTGGCTCGAAGAGGACGGTCACGTCAGCACGTTCCGCAGCCCGGTGGGGAACAGCAACGGGAACACGTTCGATTTTCAGGGACGGCAGATCTCGTTCGAGCACGGCACCCGCAGCGTCGTCAGGTACGAGTACGACGGCAGCAAGACGGTCCTCGCCGACAAGTTCGATGGCAAACCGCTCAATGCCCCGAACGATGGGGCCGTCCATCCGAACGGCGACATCTGGTTCACCGATCCCGGCTATGGCGGCCTCATGAACTACGAGGGGAACAAGGCGAAGGGTGACTCGGTGCAGCCCTATCAAAAGGAAGCCGTCTACCGCATCGATGGCAAGACGTTGAAGATCGAGAAGGTGACCGACGACATCTTCAAACCGAATGGCCTCTGTTTCTCACCCGACTACAAAAAGCTGTACGTCGCCGACACGGGAGCCTCGCACTACCCGGACGCTCCCAAGAACATCAAGGTCTGGGACATCGTCGAGGAGAAGAAGCTGGCCAACGGAAAAGAGTTCACTTCGATGGCGTTGGATATGCACAACGCGAAACACGAAATCGTCACGAAAGCCGGTTTCGCGGACGGCATCCGGTGCGATGTCGATGGCAACATCTGGGCCGGCGCGGGCTGGGTGGGCGACGGCTACGACGGCGTTCACGTGTTCGAGCCGAAGGAGGGCGTCCGCATCGGCCAGATTCGTTTGCCCGAGATTTGCAGCAACGTCTGCTTCGGCGGCTCCCGAAGAAACCGCCTGTTCATGACCGGCAGCACGTCGCTGTACGCGGTCTATGTCGAAACGCAGGGTGCTCACATCACGTGAGGCCGAGGCGGCTATCGCGAAAACGAAGTGAGCCTCCCGTGCGGTGCATTGGAGGCTCACTTCGTTGATGCCTGACGCGGCACAAGCTGAGGCATTTCCCGGCGGGGCGGCGTCAGCCCGCCGGTTCTGCCGAACAGGGCTGACGCCCAAGAACCGGGGGGCTGACGCCACCCCGCTCAGATGTCTCCTTACTGACCGCGCGTTGTTTCATCGCCGGCGTATTACTTCTTGGCCAACATATTCTGTTCAATGAACGTCGTGTGCATTCCGCCATCGACGAAGGCGGCTTCGCTGAGGATTCGTTTGAGCAGCGGGATCGTGGTCTTGATCCCTTCGATGACGAACTCATCGAGACAGCGTTTGAGGCACGCGATCGCTTCGAGGCGAGTCGGCTTGTGGACGATCAGCTTGCCGATCATTGAGTCGTAGTACGGGCCGACGACGTAGCCTTCGTGAACGTGCGAATCCCAGCGAACGCCATTGCCGCCGGGGATGCGCAGCTTCGTGATGCGACCGGGCGAGCCACGGAAGTCGTTGTCCGGGTCTTCGGCGTTGATGCGGACTTCCATCGAGCAACCGCGACAGGGAATCTCCGACTGCTTCCACGGCAAGTGTTCGCCCGCTGCGACGCGAATCTGCTGCTGAATCAAATCGAGGCCCGTCACCATCTCGGTCACGGGATGTTCGACCTGGATGCGGGCGTTCACTTCGATGAAATAGAAGTTGTGATCCTTATCGACGATGAACTCGACCGTCCCCGCGTTGGTGTAGTTCGCCGATTTGATGAGTCGAACCGCCGCCTCACAGATCGCTTCACGCACCGCCTGCGGGAGATTGGGAGCGGGAGATTCTTCGATCAGCTTTTGATGCTTCCGCTGCGATGAGCAGTCGCGCTCCCAGAGGTGGACCACTTCGCCGTGTTGATCGGCGATGATCTGCACTTCGACGTGCCTCGGGTTCTCGACGTACTTTTCCAGATAGACGCCCGCGTTGTTGAATGCCTTCTCGGCCTCCATCGCCGCTTGCTTGAGGCCGGTCTTGAGCGAGATGTCGTTGCGAGCGACTCGCATCCCTTTGCCGCCGCCGCCCGCGGTCGCCTTGATGAGAATCGGATAGCCGATCTTGGCCGCGATGGCCAACGCTTCTTCTTCGCTAGCGATCAGGCCGTCGCTGCCTGGAACTCCGGCGACGTTCGCGGCTCGCGCGATTTCCTTCGCGGAGATTTTGTCGCCGAGCTTGGACATCGCGTCCACGGACGGGCCGATGAACTCGATCTTGCAACTGCGGCAGACCTCGGCGAAATGCTCGTTCTCGGACAGGAAGCCGTAGCCGGGATGGATCGCCTGTACGTTGCCAATCTCGGCCGCGCTGATGATGTTCTTGATGAGCAGATAACTGTTGGAAGCCTGCGCCGGGCCGATGCAGATCGACTCATTGGCGAGTTTCAGGTAGTCGGCTCCACGATCAGCTTCACTGCAAACGGCGACCGTTTCGATCCCCATCTCGCGGCACGCGCGGAGAATCCGCAACGCGATCTCTCCTCGATTCGCAACCAGAATGCGCTGAAACATACTCGGGGCTATCTTTGCTGAAGGCTGTGGGATGGACGCCTCGTCCGTCCGTCTGAGGATGGGCTGGCAATAGGCACGCGGACGGACGAGGCGTCCATTCTACGGTCAATAGTGCCAATGCGTTTCAGGGGCGGACGCGGAACAACGGCTGGCCGAACTCAATCGCGTCGCCACTCTTCACAAGGATTGCTGTGATCGTCCCGCTGACCTCGGACGGGATTTGATTGAAGACCTTCATGGCTTCAAGCAGGCAAACGATCGTTTCCGGAGTGACGACCGATCCGACCGTGACGAACGCCGGTTCACCCGGCGATGGAGCGGCATAGAACGTCCCGACGGTGGGACTCTTGATATCGATCAGGCCGGAAGGTTCGGGCGGCGCGGCTACGGCAGCAGACTGAGCGACCGGCGCGGCGGAAGGTGCGGGGGCGGCGAATGTCATCTGAGGGGGAGCAGCATGAACGACCTCGCGGGCACCACGACGGAGACGCCACTGTTCGTCGCCGCGTCGCAAATTGACTTCACTCAGCCCGTGCTTCTCCATCATTTCGACGAGCTGTTGCAGCCGATCAAGATCAAAGGGAGTCTTCCCGGTGGAGTCTGCTTCTGACATACGCTTTCCTCAATCCAAGTCGAATGTTTGTTTGATCGCGGTTTCACTTCAACGAACGACAACTGATCCCGCCTGCGCAACTCGCCGTTAGCAAACTGTCAGCGGCACGTCTTTGGGAAGAGATGTCAGGACTTCGCATCCGTCGCGTGTGACCAGCACATCGTCTTCGATACGAACGCCGCCCATTCCGGGGAGGTAAATTCCCGGTTCGACGGTGACCGTCATGCCGGGCTTCAGGACATCCGTCGAAATAGGACTGAGCTTAGGGCCTTCGTGGATATCCAACCCGATCCCGTGTCCCAGTCCGTGTCCAAAGTGCTTGCCGAAACCCGCTTGTTCGATGACCTTGCGGGCCGCCGCGTCCACGTCCTGGCACTTGGCTCCGGGGCGGATGGCCGCGATTCCCGCGAGCTGTGCTTTCAACACAACTCCGTATACGTGTGCGAGTTTGGTCGGGAGCTTACTTGTGACCAAAATCCTCGTCAAGTCACTGTGATAGCCTCGCGCGCTGAGCGCGCCCCAGTCAATCAGTGCGAATCCGGACTCGCGAAACGTCCGCATTCCGGCGCGATAATGAGGCAGCGCGGCGCGGTCTCCGACGGCAATGATCGGCTCGAATGCGGCCCGTGTCGCCCCGAACCGTCTCATACCGTGTTCCAGTTCGTGAGATGCCTGCCGTTCGGTCTGATCGGGCAGGATCAACGATCGCATCAACTCGAAACCCCGCTCCGCCTGATGGACGGCGCGACGCAGTTCGGTCACTTCGTCGCTGTCCTTAATGAGTCGCAATTCCTCGACCAGCCCCGCCTTGGGGACGAGGGGCAGCGGCTTCAAGCTCTCCGTCAGTTGGTTGTGCAGGCTGACCACCATCGAAGAGCTTTCGATTCCCAAGTTGCTCAATCCAAACTTGGGCAGCCACTCGGCAAGGAAGTCGTGCATCAGCGTGCGCGAAGTCCGAATCTCGACCGTGAGACCGGGGCATTCGTCCTGAAGCTGCGTCTCAAAGCGGCTGTCACTAAAGAAGTGTGTCCGGCCGGGGCCGATCAGGAGGTGACTGTCCTCGCCTGAAAAGCCCGTCAGGTAGGAGACGTTCTTGGGATTGGTCACAAGCAGGGCGGAGAGATCTGCTTTGCGAATGGCCTGAATCAGCTTGGTCCGTCGTGCCAGATAACGATCACTCGACATGACTGTCCCGTTTCGAGGGTAAGGCAACCCGGAAAAATATGGCACCCGCCCATTGAGGCCTGACGCGCAAGCGAAGGTAAGGAAGGAAAGCCGGAAGACTTCGCTCGCGCATCAGGCTTCAGTGCCTACGACACCGACTTCGATTCGGGTTCGGTGGGCTTGCTTGGGATCGCTCCCAAGAGCGGACCAAGGGGACCGAACCGGCCGGTGTTGAGCAGGACGAGGTACGCGGGAACAAGAATCGGGCGAATGACGAACGTGTCGAGCAGCACTCCAAACGCGAGGGCAAAACCAAGTTGACACATCCCGCGCAGCGAACCCGCCGTTAGCGACGCGAATGTCCCGGCCATGATGATCCCGCAACTGGAGATGATTCGGCCGGTCTTCGACAAGGCGTGAATGACTCCCTGCACAGGACCGAATCGTTCCTGTTCCTCTTCAATGCGAGTCATCAGGAAAATGTTGTAGTCCTCACCGACCGCGATCAGGATCGTGAACAGGAACATCGGCACCTTCCAGTCCAACCCGGCAAACGTGCCGGTGTCGATGGACCAGAAGAACAGGTACGTCGCACCGAGGGCCACCAAATAACTGAACAACACTGTGACCATCAGGTAAGCACAGATGGCCGGTCGTCGCAGCAGCACGACCAGAATCAGAAAGACCACCACTACGACCAGCACGTCGATCCGAATTTGGTCGCGGTCGGTCACAGACTTCAGATCGCGAATGCTCGCCGTGGAACCGGTGACGTGGATGTCCGTTCCCGCTTGGACTGAGTCTGGCAGGAGCTTGCGAATTTCAGACTCTAGCCGCGACAGATGAGAAATACTGTCGCGGGCGAACGGGTCGAGTTCCGCCGTCAGTTCGATGCGCGTGACGTGATTTGCCAGTGGGCCTGTCCTGCTGACGTAGTGTTCGAGTGCCCTCGTGAGCGTCACTTTGCGAACGACCGGCTTCTTAATCGCTTCAATGGAGTCGTCGCCACCGAAAGGATGCGACACGCTGCGAATGTCGGCCAATCGCAGCTCCTTCTTTCGTTCACCCAGTTTCACGGTCAGATCGTGAACCAACTTCAAGCCACTCGCCGCGTCATCGTCGCCGCGTTGTGAGAAGTCGATCTGATCGTTTCTCAGCAGGACCGTGACCGGCCCGGTCGCTCCGGCAGGGAAGTGCTCGCGCACCGAGCGCGTGCCCTGCACGCTGATCGAAGTGGCGGGGAGATCCGACAACAGGCCATAACTGAGATGCGAAAAGAACATCACTCCCACTGTCGCGAACGGCAGCATCAACGCAATGCTCAACAGCCAAACGGTCATGGGGCAGCGGAGCAGAACTTGCCCGACCGCATCCCAGATATTCTGCAACCAGCGGACCTGTCCCAATCGCGACGAGAGCGTTGCCGTTGGCAACCATCCTCCCATGGATGAGACACGCTCCGTTCGCATCTGCGGCCAGAAGGCCCAACGTCCGGTCAGTCGCAGGAGTGCGGGAGTGAACGTGAGCGAGGCCAGCAGCACGACGATCAAACCGAACGAGATCGCGAAGCCCGCCTGACGGAACTTGCCGAACTCGGCAAACATCATCATGCCGATCCCGCAGATGACAGTCCCGGCACTGGCCGCAATCGCCGCACCCACTTTCGCGACGCAATTGGCCGCAGCCTCGTCGAAGCTTGTCCCTTCGTCCAACTCTTCCTTGTAGCGGTCGATCAGGAACAGGCAGTAATCAACCCCTGCGCCGTACACGAGGACCGTCACATAGGTCTCGGCACCGGGGAACAAGATTGCCAGTTTGCGTTGAGCCAGCAGGATCAACAGCGACATCGACAGCTTGACGGAAACAAACACCGTGATGAGCGGGATCAGCGCCAAGAGCGGCGCGCGATAAATCGCGATCAACAGGAACACGACCAAACCGATGGTCAGTGTTTCCGTGGCCTTGGCACTGTCGCGGGCTGCCGCCTGCATGTCGCGTCCAACTGTCGCATCGCCGCTGAGTGACAGTTCCAAACCGGCAGGAATCTTTTGGTGGAAAGCTGTGTTTTTCTCCGACTTATCGAGTATCAGCTCTTGGATCTTCGCGACGATCTTCTGGTTGCGGGCGTCGAGAAAATCAGTCGTCAGATCGACCAGAACCAGCGTGGACTTGCCATCGGCGCTCAGAATCAATCGCCCGAGATTCGCATCGCGGAACGTACGGACAGCAGAGATCAACGATCGCGTTCCGGCACCGATTCCGAGCGGCTTGTTCTCCGCTGCGGCATCTTCGTCATCTGGAACACCACCATCCGGGCCAGCCGCCAGTCCGCCCGCATCCTCTGCGATCTTCAACAGTCGCTCACGGAGTTCAAACTCACGCGTCGCGTCGCTTTCATTGACGCCATCGTCCACCCATTCCTTGTCTTGTTCGGTCAGACCGCCATCGGGGCGACTCACAACAATGACGACTCGACTGGGAACGAGTGTCTTGGGAAAGGCTTCGCGAAACAGCGTCTCGCCCACCAAGCTCGGACTGCTCGCGGGCAGGAACGCGAACTCTTCCGTCTGCACGACATCCCACAACGGCGGAGCCATCACGGCAGCTACCACCAACACGCCAATCCATCCGAGAAGCAGCCCGGGCCACAGCCGGTTAATCAGATTGCCGAGTTTCAAAAACATCGAAATCAGGGCCTTACATCGGGGGGAAATGAACCGCCAGAGAGTTGGCGAAGCCCCCTAGCGGAATGGCGAATGCAGAATGAATCAAGTGCGTACGCGCGAATATCAATGGGCGTGAGCGTGGGCGTCGTGAGCCTCCGCCACATGACCGTGACCATCATGTTCATGACTGTCATCGCCATGGCCACTGTGATGGTCATCCTCTTCTGGAGCATCTTCCTCGAAGTGTGCCAGAGATCCGCAAGCCCCTGACAACTGCACCGCTCCACAGAGAAACAGGATCGTCAGCAGTGAGGTGACATAGACTGTCTTCCCCACGAGATTCGAGACCTTCAGGCCGAACAGATGGTGCAAGCCATTTTCTGGAGGAGCCACCACGGCCCAGATCAAAACCATGACCAGTCCCATCAAAACAACCCCGATCCAGCCCCCTCTGATCATGACCTCTCGCAGCTTGACCCAGTTGACAGCCAGCATCCAAAAGGCAACCCAGGCGAGGAGCGGCGTCCATGGGGACACCAGCATCAACACCGCCAGGACCACATCCCAACTGGCAACCAGGAGGCTTTGCAAACTCGTCAGTAACTGATTCATGCCACTCTCATCCCGTTTGGACTCGAACCACAATTGAAAATTTCGTGGAGCAGGTTGGGAACCCGCTCGCCATCGGTGCCCTACATTTCTCGCGAATCAGCGCGGGACAAACACAGGGAAACAGGCGCTGAACCAACGAGGAGGGCAAACTGCAAACCTGCCCCACTCTTCCTAGTCCAACAAACAGCTAACTCCTTCGCCCGCTCTCGTATGCGCCAAAGCAACGGCGGCTGGCAGAGATAGCAAAATCGAATCAACGAAGCCAGTGACTGGCGTTGGTCCAGTAGTTGCCAAGTTGGTAAGCCCAACGGTTCGTTCGAGACCAAGAATGTGTTTTCAGTTGCCGCCAACGAGGAGCCACGGGACTACGGTATGGGAACGATCTGTACTGCGTCCGCAATCACGTACCCGTCGGTGTCGGTGTTCGTGAGGATGACGATGACCGATTCCTCGGCCTCGTAGGCGAACGTACCGACGGCTTGGAAGCCGTTCTCTTTGGTGGCTTCCTTTTGATTCAGGCGCAGCTTTTTGACATCGGCTTTGGTTTGGATCGAGATCGGGACGTTGGTCGCTCGATTGGGGTTGGCCGTGTAGGCGATGCGGACTTCGTAGCGGCCGGCCTTTGGAATTTTGGCGGTGAACGTCGCGGAAAGGCTCCCTTTGTGCTCATTGGCGTCGTGGAGATAGTCCGCCCCGACATGACCGGGGATCGACGCGCTGCTGGTCCAGTCGCCGGTCAGTTTGGCGTCGAGGTTGTCGATCACGATCCCGTCGATTTTCTTCGGGTCGATCCCTTTGTTCTCGGAGGCGACTCGTTTCGGGCCGGTCCATGCGAGGACTTGTCCTTCGTCCAGCAACCGCTTCTTGAACACGGCAATGTCGATGTCTTGCACGCTCGACTTGGCATCAATCGCCAGGCAGGCGGCGGTCGCGGAACTCTGGCCGAGCACCATGAAGACCGGCTCCATGCGGATCGAGCCATACGCAATGTGACTGGCCGCGAGGCAGACCGGCACGAGCAGATTTTCGCACTCCGCCTTCTTCGGTCGGATCGAGCGGTAGCTGATCGCGTACGGTGAGACGCCGATCTGCACGTCCCCCTCGTTGCGAACCTTGCCGTCCTTCGTGACGTAGCGCTGGGCATTGTGAGAGTCCATGTTGTAGGCCCCGAGTCCGACCGGATCTTCGCAGACGCGTTTCCCCTGACAGTCGGCCTGCGCCATCACGTACTCACTGACGAGGCGGCGGGCTTCGCGGACGTACATCTGGTGCGGCCAGTTTTCGTGGTCTTGAAACTCATCTTTGGCGAGGCCCAGTCGCGTGAACTCTTCGCGGATTTTCACGGGGACGCGCGGGTGATTGGCTAGCGTGTACATCAGTCCCATCTGGTAGAGCATGTGCTGGCGGAAGATCCGTTCGCGCGTCTGCCAGTCGCCGTCGGGATAGGCATAGTTCATCCCGATGTAGTCGGTCGAGATCGCGTAGTTGTTGTTCGTGTCGGTCTTTTGATTCGGCATGAAGATCGGGTTCCACGGGCTGCGATGGTCTCCCGCGTCGAAGTTTCTCAGCAGCAGCTCGTACTGTTTTTCGTCGTAGCCTTCGGGCTTGGGCCACGCGCGGCGGTTCTCGGCTACGTCGGTCGTACACATGCGGAAGTTGTAGGCTTGGAGTCGATGATCCCCCTCACCGTCGATGCCGGGCGGTTCGGCTTGAACCAGCGGCAAGAGACCACTGCTCGGGTCGCCGGGCTTCACATACGGATCGACATCTTTCGTGAACTGATGCTTCGTCGCATTGGCGACCTGAACGCCGTTGATCGTCTCGCCGTAGAGGCTGTTCGCTTCACGACCGACGTGATACTTGCAGCCCGCCGCCGCCATGATGTCTCCCTCGTAAGAGGCATCAATGAACATGCGGGCGTAAAACCACTTGTCGCTCTCCATGCGAATGGCGACCAAGCGCTTGCCGTTCATCTTCACGGCGTCCTTCAAGCGGAACCGCTCCTGCGAGATCGGGACGTTGAATTCGGCGAGCCAGTCGCGGTAGACCCTTTCGGCGACGTGAGGCTCAAACGTCCACTGCTCGGCCTCGCCGGATTTCTTTCGCTTCTCAACGTAACTTTCGCGCGAGCCAAACTTCCACGCCGACGGCTGCTCGTAGTAGGCCCCGATCTTGCGATAGAACTCGCGCGACAACCCGCCGATCGCCCCCTTGTTCCCGATGTCAGTCGCCCCCAACCCGCCCGAGGTCAATCCGCCGACATGGCCGCTCGGCTCGATTAGAATCACCGTCTTTCCCATCCGTTTGCACTGAATCGCCGCCGTCACACCACCCGATGTCCCGCCGTAGACGATCACATCGTAGACCGGATCGATGTTCTTGAGAGGTGGCTCGGCGGTGCAAGCGGAGCGCAAGACAAACAGGCTCGCAAAAAGTACGGCAACGCTGGCGATCCAGCGCAACCGAGGCTGCGGCACAATTTGAATGCACTCAATTCGAGAACTCCACCGACTGGCTGTGAACAATGTGAACGGGTTCAAAACATGCGAGAACGGCGCTGGTGTTTGCATCAAAGCCTCCAAGGGCAACCGGTCTTGTCGGGGAGGCGGGATTGATACGGCCTCACTGATCTCGTCGCAAGCAGCTCTCGTCGCAAGCAGCGTTCGAGTCTATACCTGTCAGAACCACCCTGCATGAGTCGAGCTTCATCAACGAAATTTGCTTGAGGTACCGGCCCCAAGAGTATTTTCATTTGTTGCTGCGGCAGGCGCGAACGGCTGGCTGGCCGGGGTTGGGGCGTTTCGCGAAACCCCGTGGCCTCGTCCAAAGCGACTCCAGTCCCGGCGACCCCGCCGACAGTATTCGCCGATGAAGTTTTTGAATTTGAGGAGTCATGACAATGAACCGACTGGCCGTGATCTTGCTGTTCGTGGCGGGCTGCTCGTCACCCCAAGCCGACCCGTGGCACGACTATTTGATCGCGCTGCAAGTCCACGACTTCGAGTTGAAGGCGGTCAGGCAGGCCGAGCAGATCGATGCCAGCTCGATGCCAGCTCGAAGCAGCAGGAAGCATTGGCTCGATGCCGCGAACGCTATGAGCGAGCACTGTCTCATTTGCGCGAGTGCAGCGACCGACTGGGGACGCCAAAGCCAAAGAAATAGATCGGCAGCGACTGAGTCCGGCTCACAGTGTGGACAAACAGTGTGGACAAGTGGAGCCGCTCCTTTGTCACTCAAAGCGGAGGCTTGGAGCCACGGAGCCAAAAAAAATGCCCCGGAAGCAACGGGCCCAGGGGGGGCTGAGATTCCATTGCTTCCGGGGCGATCGGCTGGTGGAAAAGACAACCGGGTCGCCCCGCGTCCTTGCGGGAACAGACCCGAACCCACTCCGCCCAGTGTTCAACCGCAGGCGTCCTTGCCGTTGGCCGAGTCCACCGTTGTCACGCTGTACATGAAGCACAGTGAGGGGGAGCGAGCTGTCTCTTGATGTCAAACTGCTGCAAACAGAACGTTCGAGTGGCACCTGAACAGAACGTTCGAGCCAACGCGGGCGGGAACATAGGGGCTTGTCTAAAAGTGGTCAACGTGTGTTTGCGACTCCGCTTCACTCCACGCGGCCCAAGCGAATACCAACTCGAAGCGTGAGCGCGGCCACTGCTTTCATCCTCACCCACACTTCGGGTTGGTGTCCCTTCAACACGAATATCCGCTTCGGCCGCGTGCTGTCTAACGGGCGGCTAATCGAGGTCGCACTGCTCCAAAACGGCGATGTTCGGGAGATGGCGATAGTCGTCGTCGTAGTCCAAGCCGTAGCCGACGACGAAGGCGTTCGGGATTTGGAAGCCGAAGTAATCGGGAGTCGTCTCGACGACGCTGCGTCCCTGTTTCCAGAGCAGCACCGCCGTGCGAATGCTCGCCGGACGATAGGTTCGCAGTTCGTCGAGCAGCCTGACCAGCGTCTTGCCCGTGTCGAAGATGTCATCGACCAGCAGCACGTCGCGACCTTCAATGTCGGGCATCAGGTTTAGACCCACGGAGAGCGATCCGGACTCGGTCGTCTTTCCGGCGTAGCTGGAAGCGTGAACGAACCCGATCCGGTGCGGCACCTCGATCGAGCGCATCAGGTCGGCAACCATGATGACGCTGCCGTTGAGGACTCCCAAAATCGTAAGTGGCTTCCCGCGATAAGCCTCGCCGATAGTTCGCCCCAGTTCGGCGACTCGCAGGGCAATCTGGTGGGCGGGCAGCAGCGTGTACATGGCGGGTCCGTGTGAGGAAACGTGACGGTCGAACGTGGTGAGTCACGAGCGATTTGCCTTGGTTGAGGCACGGGCCTAACTTACCGCCCCCGTTCTCCGTTTTCAGCATCGCGCAGACATACCACCGCGTTCGACGCTGCGTCCACGAAAGGCATCTTTGTGAGTTGGTCTACCGAACTGCTGGCGGCACATCCCGCTGATGTCTTCACGCCCGATTCGCCTGCCACGCCGCACGGTGTCGTGTTGTTCTTGCACGGCTACGACGGTGTGACGCTGCGCGACAACGTCGCTTACACGGCCGAGCTGAATCGACATGGCCTCGCGTGCGTCTGTCCGATTGGTCCACTGTGCTGGTGGACGGATCGCGTGCATGTTCCGTTCGACGCGCACGTCAGTCCGCTCGATTTTTTGAAGCAGCAGGTCCCCGAGTTCTGCCGCGAACGCTGGCAGATCGAACCGCCGAAGATTGCCGTGTGCGGGGTTGAGATGGGTGGTCAAGGAGCGTTGCAATTGGCCTATCGGCACGCGCGGCAGTTTCCAGTTGTGGTGGCCGTTTCACCGAAGGTCGATTTTGAAACGTGGTACGGTCACGGTACGACGCTCGACGAGATCTTTCCCGATCGCGAAGCATCTCGGCAGGCGACCGTGATCCTGCACCTCCATCCGCTTAACTGGCCCAAGCACCAGCTCCTGCTCTGCGATCCCGCAGATCACTACTGCCGTGATGGAGTGGAGACGTTGATGACCAAGCTCTCTTCGACCGGCATTCCGTTCGACGTGGACGTGCAAACGACGCACGGCGGCTTCGGTTGGACGTATGCCAACCACATGGCCCCGCGCGTAGTGAGCTTTCTCGCCGAACGTCTGCTGCGCGAAGTGTGATTGGCCCCAACGCAGAACTCATCGAGGACCGTAGGATGGACGCCTCGTCCGTCCACCTAAAGGGACCGGTAGTGTCCGGACTTGAAGGTGCCGCGTCCGGATGAACTAGCCCGACGCGCGAGCGAGGGCTGAGCCTACGATGATCGCGTAGCCCTCGCTCGCGCGTCGGGCTAGTTTTGAAGTCCGCTCGCACCCAAGTCCGCTCGCACCCAAGTCAGACGCCACCCATGAACTGCTCTTGCGAGACGTTTGCTTCACAAACGCGGGATCGCTTCATAGCATCGCTCCGGGTTTGATCCCGTGTGGGACAGTCAGTGAGAGTTGCGAACTCCTTGTTGTGCGAGCGGATCTCGCAGGACAGGGAGTTCATGTTTTGTGGAGCTGAATCGCATGTCATCCTCGGTGAATTTCGCAGGACAGTTTCCTGAGACTCGAATGCGGCGCGTGCGGCAAAACGACTGGTCGCGGCGGTTGGTGCGTGAGAACCATTTGACCGTCGATGACCTGATCTGGCCGGTGTTCGTGCAGGACGGTCAGAACCGGCGTGTGCCGATCGCGTCGATGCCCGGTGTCGAACGGCTGTCGGTGGACTTGATCGTCGAGGCCGTGGCGCGGGCGGCGGAACTCAAGATTCCCGCCGTGGCCGTTTTCCCTGCGACCGATCCGTCGTTGAAGACCGAAGCCGCGATGGAGGCATTGAATCCCGAGAACCTTATCTGTCGAGCCGTTCGCGCCATCAAGGCGGCGAAGCTGGACATCGGACTCATTTGCGATGTGGCTCTCGACCCGTACACGTCACACGGTCAGGACGGTCTCGTGCGCGAGGGTTACGTCGTCAATGACGAGACGTTGGAGATGCTCTGTCGGCAGGCGGTTGTTCAGGCGGAGGCTGGCTGCGACATCATCGCGCCGTCGGACATGATGGACGGACGCGTTGCCGCCGTGCGTCGCGCATTGGACGCAGCGGGGTTCAGTCAGGTGCAGATTCTCGCGTATGCCGCGAAGTATGCGTCGGCATTTTACGGGCCGTTCCGCGATGCGGTCGGCTCGGCAACGAGTCTCGGTCAGGGAGACAAACGGACCTACCAGATGGACCCCGCGAACGGCGACGAAGCTCTGCGCGAAGTGGCTCTCGACCTCGCCGAGGGAGCCGACATGGTGATGGTCAAACCGGGGATGCCGTACCTCGACATTGTGTCCCGCGTGAAGGCGACGTTCGGCGTGCCGACGTTCGCGTATCAAGTCAGTGGCGAGTACGCGATGCTCGTCGCGGCCGCTCAAAACGGGTGGCTGGACCGAACCAAGGTCATGCTGGAAAGTCTGCTCAGCTTCAAGCGAGCCGGTGCCGACGGCGTGCTGACGTACTTTGCCATCGAAGCGGCGGAACATCTCCGCGACGGTTGAGGCGAGCGGCAAGTGAGAGTAGACCCGACACTCAATGGCGGGAACGGTTCGTGTCACGGAGTGACACGTCTACTTTGGGTAAATCAAGTCTTGCCGGTCGCCTAAACGACTCACATTTGTCCGCACGGGGTCGGTTCGCCCGCTTCGGCCCGCTCCTCTCACTTCAAAACGATGCCGCCATGTCTGATGAACTCTTTCCCGAAGATGACGTGCCACCCGTCGATGCCGAGCGAGAACTGCTCGATGTGCTGCGGCTGAACCTTGTCCCCGGAGTCGGTCCGCGCACGTACCAGTTGTTGCTCGAACGGTTTGGCTCGGCCACAGGCATCTTGCGAGCCACCATATCGCAGTTGCAGGAAGTCTCGAACGTGGGGCCGAAGCTGGCCATGTCGGTCGTCACGCATGGAACCGAGCAGGCGGCACGCGAGGAACTCGAACGGATGCGAGTGGCGAATGTCACGGCAATTGTGCGAGGTCGTGACGACTATCCGGCCGCATTGGAACGCATCCCCGATCCGCCGACCGTGCTGTACTGTCAGGGAACGCTGCTGAAGTCCGACGAGTTGGCCGTGGCCATCGTCGGGTCGCGGCATTGCACCACGTATGGCCGACAGCAGGCGTTCCGGTTGGCGCAGTCGTTGGCTCGTGCGGGGATCACGGTCGTCAGCGGATTGGCTCGCGGGATTGATGCGGAGGCACACAAGGGAGCACTCGAAGCGGGAGGCCGCACGGTCGCCGTTTGTGCGACGGGACTCAACACGGTCTATCCGCCCGAGCACAAAGAACTGGCCGAGCTGGTCAAGCAACACGGTTGTTTGCTGACGGAATCACCGATGGACCAGACGCCCAAGTCGGGGCTGTTCCCACAGCGGAACCGCATCATCAGCGGACTGTCGCTCGGCGTGGTCTTGATCGAAGCGGGGCGCAACAGCGGAGCCTTGCACACGGCGCGACATGCGATGGAACAGAATCGCGATCTGTTCGCGCTGCCGGGGCGAGTCGATTCTGAAGCGAGCCTCGGATGCCTCGACCTGATCCGCGATGGCGCAATGTTGATCCGAGGAGTGGATGACGTGTTGCAGGCCCTCGGCCCGCTGGTCTCGCCAGTCCAACGCTCAACGGCGGAAACGATTCGGAAGCCCGCCGAGTTACAGCTCTCCGAACAAGAGCGAGAAATTCTAAACCTCGTCACCGCCGAGCCGGTCCCGATTGATGACGTCTTACGCGCCGCAACGATCCCACCATCGCGCGTCCTCGCCACGCTCACCGTCTTGGAAATGAAACGCCTCGTCCGGCGTCTCCCCGGCGGCTACATCGCGCGGTACTGATTTGCCGGCGGGGCTTGAGTCGTGTCGCCGTTTAACTGCCTGTTGAAAAACGTAGAGCAGGCGGGCCGCTCGTGCTGGCGTTTGGGCAGAGGTGTGCGAGCGGACAAGGTGCGTGGAGGCGGGCGATTCTAGCGTGCGGGAGTTCCAACTTGTCGGCGGCTAGCCCCAGCCGCTCACGGGAAGTTGTGGAATGCCTTTTCCTCCGTGCCGCGTGAGATATAACCCGCACCGTGTTCCGCCCATTGCCTCCGGCTCAAATTGTCACTCCCGCCAATGCAGCACTTCTTTCTGAATCCGTGGATGTTGCTGGGGCTGGCGGGCGTGTTGCTGCCGGTGCTTGCTCATCTGCTGAGTCGCAAGAAGTACGACATCGTGGAGTGGGGGGCGATGCAGTTCTTGGAACTCGATCCGAGCGCGAGGCGGAAGTTGCGGCTGGAGGAGTTGTTGCTGTTGGCCGTGCGGATGGGATTGGTCGCGCTGCTGGCGATTGCTCTGGCGCGACCGTGGCTCGGCGGCGCCTGGCTGGGGAGTTTCGGATCGACTCAACCGCGTGATGTCGTGCTGGTAATTGATGGTTCATACAGCATGGGTTGGGAGGGTCGTGCGCTCACGCCTCATGCGAACGCCGTGCGGGTCGCTCGTCAGTTTGTTGAGGAACTGCGGCCGGGCGACAGCGTGATGGTCGTCGATGCGCGCGAACAACCTCTTGCCACTTTGGCTGGTCTCACGCGAGACAAGCAGCGTGTGCGCGAGGCTCTCGAAAGCCTGCCGTCTCCAGCCGGGACCGCGAACTTGCACGCGGCAATTTCCAAAGCCGTGCAGTCGCTCGCGAGCGGTACCAACCTGCAACGCGAAGTGGTCGTGTTTACCGACCGGCAGGCGTTGAGTTGGAAGCCGGACGATGAGGCTCTGTGGGCGAGACTCGACGATTTGAAGGAGCAATCGCCGCAGCCGCCGCGTTTGTGGGTGATGGATGTCGCGGAGGGGCAACTCGGTCATTCAGCCAATTTTACGATTGACCGACTGCAACTTTCGCGCGAGCTGGCGGTTCCCGGCGTGCCGGTGCGGATCAGCAGTAAGGTCCGTTACAGCGGCGGTGAGAATGCGATCTCACGCAAAGTGCATCTCGAAGTGAACGGCCAGCGACTCGCCGACCAAACCTTGCAACTGAAGCTGTTGCCGAACGGCGAGGCGACCGTGGAGTTTGAGCGGCGGTTCGAGCAGGTCGGTTCGCAATTGATCGGCGTCGTTTTGGAGAACGACGCGTTGCCCGGTGACAACCGATCCGAGGCCGTGGTCCTCGTTGCCGATTCCCTGCCGATCGTCCTCGCGGACGGTGACAAGCGACTCGATCCGACTCGCAGCGAAACATTCTTCGCACGGGCGGCACTGATGGCGACGGGCAGCGAGGCAGCGTGGATCAAACCGACGATCCTCACGCCGGACGCAATCAGCGCGGAAACGCTGCGCGATGCGGCGGTCCTCGTGCTCGCCAACGTTGAGACACTCTCGGCCGAACAGTTGAGTTTGCTCGACCGGTTTGTGGCGAGCGGTCGCGGCTTGCTCTTTGCCCTCGGAGACAAGACCCCGCAATCGGGATTCACGCAAGAGAGTGATCAACTCGGCACGAGACTGTTGCCGGTCTCACTCAAGGCGATTGGCGCGGAGGCGGTCGCTGCGGAGGCGGGCAAGTCGGCGCTGGGGGTTCGCATTGCAGGCAACAGTTTGGAATTGCCTTGGCTCAAACCGTTTCGTTCGGACAAGGGGGGGACGCTGACCGATGCGCGGTTCACCCAATGGTGGCGGGTGAGCGTTCAGAAAGAGGCGACCGACAACGCGTCGCAGGAGGCAACGAAGAACAAACAGATGGGTGAGAACTCGGGCGTTTCGCTGGGAACGCCGATCGTCATCGCCAAGCTGACGAATGGTGATCCGTGGTTGGTGACGCGCCGGTACGGACGCGGCACGACGGCGGTTCTCACGTCGTCGCTCGATGCCGATTGGAACACGCTTCCCGCGAAGCAGGACTACGTGCCGTGGCTGCACGAGCTGCTGTTCGCTCTCGCCTCGCCCACGACGAGCCGCAATGTCGATGTGGGGACGCCGCTGTCGTTGAACATCTCTCCGCTCGTGAAACTCGATGACTTCGAGTTCCTCACGCCGAGCAATGCTCCGCTCCCGGCCACTCGCATCGACGACGACTTCCAGCCGGGCGCGAGATTGGATTCTGCGACACTTCCCGGAGTGTATCGCTTCGCCGCCAAGGCTCACGCCGGCAAGCCGTCTCCCACCGACGAACTCTTTGTGACGAATTTCGATCGCGGTGAGTCGGACCTCACGCCTCTGACAGACGATCAGTGCGCGACGCTGGCGGGCGCGAATCGGCTCACGTTTGTGACGGATCTCGTGCAGATGCAACGCCAGATGTTCGCGGATGGTTCGCGCACCGAACTCTGGTGGCTGCTGCTCTACGGCTTCCTCGCGTTCCTCGCGTTCGAGGTCTGGCTGACGCGACGCATGTTGAACGGAGCGACTCGCGAGGCGGAGTGAAGTCCGGCTTTGGGAAAAGTCGGGCTCCAGGTGTCTTACCAGCCGATGTCTTTCGTCAGTTCTTGCTGGGCGCGATGGAGCGCGGCATAGGCTCCGTCCAGCTGGAGCAGTTCGTCGTGCGTGCCGAGTTCGACCAAGCGGCCGCGTTCGATGACCATGATCCGATTGGCTTGGCGGAGCGTGCTGAGGCGGTGGGCGATCGCGATTGTCGTGCGGCCTTTCACGAGGTTCTGTAACGCCTCTTGAATCTGTCGCTCGGTCGTGGAGTCGAGCGCCGAAGTCGCTTCGTCGAGGATCAGGATGCGCGGGTCGATCAGCAGCGCGCGCGCGATGCTGATCCGTTGGCGTTCGCCCCCGGAAAGAGATTGACCGCGTTCACCGACCAGCGAGTCGTAGCCGTCGGCCAGTTGCAGAATGAACTCGTGGGCGCGAGCGGCCTTCGCCGCGCTGATGATCTCGTCTCGCGTCGCATCGGGGCGGCCGTAGGAAATGTTCTCGGCGATCGATCCATAAAACAGGAACGGGTCTTGAAGGACGATCCCCACGTTGCGGCGATATTGTTCGACCTTGTAGCTGCGGATGTCGATTCCGTCCGCGAGAATCGTTCCCTCGGCGACATCGAAGAACCGGCAGACGAGGTTGATGAGCGTGCTCTTGCCCGCTCCCGTGTGTCCCACGAGACCGATCATTTCTCCCGCCTCGATCTTCAGTGAGAAGTCGCGGATCACCTTGCGATTGCCGTAGCGGAAGCCAACGTGCTTAAACTCGAGTTCACCGCGCAGCTTGTCGAGCTTTGCGGGTTTGGCCGGTTCAGGGACGTTCGAGACGCGATCGAGGATCTCGAAGATCCGCTGCGCGCTGGCGGCCGCGCGCTGCGACGAGTTCACCATGCGACTCATCATTTCGAGCTTGCTGTAAAACTTGCCGCTCAGCCACACGAACACGGTCAGCGACCCGACATCAAAGCCCGTTTCGTGGCGCGAGATCAGCCAGACACCGAACGCCCAGACCACGAACACACCCAAATTGTTGAGGAACAGAATCAGCGGCCAGAAGAACGTCCAAAGCGAATTCACGCGGTTGTTAGCGACGACGACGGACTCGTTCGCCGTGCGAAAACGCTCGATCTCGCGATCTTCCTGAGCGAACGCCTTCACCACGCGAATCCCCGGAATCGTGTCGGCCAGCACGCTGGTCATGTGCGCCCACGCACGGTTGGCCGCCTGAAAGCCGACTTGCAGCTTGTCGCGCGAGTAGTACATCAACCACACAATGAACGGGAACGGCAGCATCGTGATCAGAGCGAGGTTGGTGTTCTCGGCAAACAACGCCCACGCGACGACCACCAGCAAAATGCTGTTGGCGGTGAAGTCCACGATGCTGTCCGACAGAAACTGGCACAGACGATCCGAGTCGGTGCTGATCCGCGACATCAGGTCGCCGGTTCGCTTGCCACCGAAGTATTCGAGCGACAGTTTTTGCAGATGCGAATACGTGCGGTCTCGCAAATTGGCGGTGACTCGTTCGCTGACCCACGCGAGGATCGCCCCCTGCGCCCAGCCGAGTACCCACGCAACCACGGCCGCCGCGAGCATGATCCCCAAGTACTTTGTCGCCGGGGACAAATCAGGAGCGGTCCCCTTCTCAAAGTCTTTCAACAGATTGACGAGTGGCTTGGTCATCTTGGCCGTTTCGACTTCCGCCACGGTCGCCGTCAACGACAGGACGAAGGCCACGAACATCCATCCAATGTGCGGCTTCGCGAACTGCCACAGCCGGAACAGAGCCATCGTGTTGGGAGGCACTTCGTGCTCTTCGGCCTCGGGAATATCGTCGTCTTCCGCTCGGCATGTCGAAGAATGCCCGGCCTTCTGGTCCTCAAACCGGTCTCCCATGACGAGAGCCGATGGTCCCTGAGCAATGGTGTAGTGCCAGACGGCGAGTCGCTGGTCCGGGCCGAGCAGTTCGAGCGTTCCGAGTCCCGCACGGTCCTTTGTTTTGAGTTTGTCGATGCGTACCAGCGGCCACTCGTGAAAACCCGCTGCGGACGAGGAACTCAGAAAACGCTGCGTCGTCAGGACGAGCAACGTCGGGCGATAGAACCGTTCGTGGTCGATATCCGAGGTCATGCAGGCGACGACCGACTCGCCGGACAACAGCTTCGATTCGATCGACTGCCGCAACGCAGGGGCCGCTGACAACCAGCCCTCGACCGATGAGATGGCAGGATTGGGAGACTCGTTCAAAACGCGGACCTGTTCGAGAAATGAGGAGGTGCTGGCGTCGATCTCGACGCAGAACTCGCATCCAGACGGAAGGGGATTGAGCGGGAGAGAGTAGCGGGGGACTTGCCGCAGAGTAAGCATTGGCGCACGACACAGAGCCATCGCCCAGAAGCGTGCGACGTCGGATGGACGCCACGTCCGCCCGAGATTTCCTAGGCCGCGTGGACAGTCCTCTATCCGGAAAGATGGGGAAATGGAGGATATCAGGCGTTGATTTGGGAGGTTACGGGGCACTGAGGGGCATTTCAAAACCAGCCCGACGCGCAAGCGAGGGCTTCACCGCCATCGCGGGTCCAGCCCTCGCTTGCGCGTCGGGCTGGTTCTTCAATGTTGTCGGGCGCGTTGGTTCGTGGTGGAATGCCGAGGAAACATTCGACTCGCTTGAGCCTGTCATCATTGATCGTCGTCACCTATTTTTCTCCTCCTCTGGCGAGCCGCCTGAGTCACGAAAGAAAGAACCTCATGAAAGCTCTGCAACTCGAGAAGCCTCTCAGTTGGAAACGAATCGAGATCGCTGAACCGCACGCTCCCGCAGCCGGAGAGGTACTCGTGCGAGTCCAGCGTGTCGGCATCTGCGGTACGGACTTGGGCGGCTATCTCGGGAAGATGCCGTTCTTCTCGTACCCGCGCATTCCGGGACATGAACTCGGCGTGGAAGTGCTCACGGTCGGCGACGGTGTGACGAACGTGCAGCCGGGCGATCGCTGCTCGGTCGAGCCGTATCTCAATTGCCAGCAGTGCTACTCGTGCCGACGCGGCTTTACGAACTGTTGCGAGCAACACAAAACGCTCGGCGTGATGTGTGACGGTGGACTGACTGAGCGAATCATACTTCCCGCCCGGAAATTGCATCTCGCCAACAAGCTGACTCCGGATCAATGTGCTCTGGTCGAAACGCTGGCTATCGGTTGTCACGCGGTCGATCGAGCCGCGTCGAAAGCGGGCGAGAACGTGCTCATCATCGGCGCGGGTCCGATTGGCTTGTCAGCGTTGGAGTTCGTCAAGCTGTCCGGTGCGCGAACGATCGTCATGGATATCAGCGAAAGCCGCCTGGCGTTCGTGCGAGACAAGATGGGCGTCCCCGACACGTTGCAGGTCCACGGCGATGAGTCCGACGTGAAGTCGCTCGCCGATCTCACGAACGGGCAGCTTGCCGATGTCGTGATCGATGCAACCGGCAGCAACAAGTCGATGGCCCGTGCCTTGGAGTTCGCGGCGTTCGCCGGGCGAATCGTCTTCGTCGGGATCACGCAGCAGAACATCGAGTTCCCTCACGCTCCGATCATGCACCGCCGCGAACTGACTCTGCTGGCCAGCCGCAACGCGTTGACGCGCGACTTCACCCGCATCATCAGCCTGATCGAAGACGGCAAAATCGACACGCGCCCGTGGATCACGCATCACGCCGCCTTCGACGAGGTGCCCGATGTCTTCCCGTCATGGTTGAAGCCCGAGACGGGAGTCATCAAGGCTGTTGTGAACGTGGAATGAGACACACTTCCAACACATAATGAAATCGGGTGAGCCGGGCGGCGTCAGCTCCCGGACTCTGAGTTGCAATTGCAAGAATCCGGGGGCTGACGCCGCCCGGCTCACCACTTTCTGGCGGAAACGCCCTGACCGGACCTAGTTTTCAGGAGAACTGACTCGTGGCGGGTAAAGCTTGGGGTGGTGTGTTTGACGAGAAGACCGATGCGCGGGTCGAGAAGTTCACGGAGTCGATCAGCTTCGACAGTCGTCTCGCGGCGGTCGATATTCGGGGATCGCAGGCTCACGCGCGGATGCTCGCAGAGGTCGGGCTGCTCACCGACGACGAGTGCCGTCAGATCGTCGTGACGCTCGACGACATCGGCCAGCAGATCGCGCGCGGCGAGATGCTGTGGAAGACGGAACTCGAAGACATTCACATGCACATTGAGTCGGCGCTGATCGCCCGCATCGGTGACGTGGGTCGCAAGCTGCACACGGCACGCAGCCGGAACGATCAGGTTGCGACGGACCTCAAGCTGTACGTGCGCGATGCGCTGACGATGCTCGGCGGTCTGCTGCTCGAACTCCAGCGCGCCTTCGTCGAGCGGTGTGAGTCCGATGCCGATGTCGTCCTCCCTGGCTTCACGCACATGCAGCGTGCTCAGCCCGTGATGGCCGCTCATTATTGGTTGGCCTATTGCGAGAAATTCCAACGCGATCGCGAACGACTGGCCGACTGCCTGAAGCGAGTCAACGTGTTGCCGCTCGGCGCAGCGGCTCTCGCCGGGACGAGCCTTCCCATTGATCGGGAAGTGACGGCGCGACTGCTCGGGTTCACCGCTGTCGCCGCGAACAGTCTCGATGTTTCGAGCGATCGAGATTTTCTGGCCGAAGCGATCTTCGATCTCTCACTGATCGCGGTCCATCTTTCCGGCTGGGCCGAGGAATGGATTCTGTGGTGTACGACCGAGTTTGGGTTTCTCAAGCTGCCCGATGCGTACACGACCGGCTCGTCGATCATGCCTCAGAAGCGGAACCCGGACGTGCTGGAGTTGATTCGCGGCAAGTCGGCCCGCGTGATTGCCGATGTGCAGCAAATCCTCACGCTGCTGAAGGGCTTGCCGCTGGCGTACAACCGCGACCTGCAAGAAGACAAGCTCGCGTTCTTCGATGCCCTCGATACCGTGCAAGCCTGCTTGGAACTCGCACCGAGTATCGCGCGCCACGCAAAGCTGCAAGTCGCGACGATCGAGGCTCGGCTCGAAGAGGGCTTTCTCGACGCGACGACGCTCATGGAATACCTCATCAGCAAAGGGGTGCCGATGCGCACGGGGCACGAGGTCGTCGGGAGGCTCGTCCGGCACTGCGAGTCGCAGCGTTGCAAACTGGTTGATCTGCCACTGTCGGAACTTCAACTAGCGTGCGACAAAATCGAAGCGGATGTCTCGCAATCACTCGGCGTAAAAAACGTCGTCGCGCGGCTGAGCAGCTTTGGCAGCGGTGGCCGAATCGCTGTGGCTGAGCAAGTGGCGGCATGGCGCGAACGAGTGAAGCGGTGACGTAGAGCAGGCGACTCGCCTGCTCGCGCCTCTCGTAGAGCGCACTGGCTTAGAAAGAAAAAGCACAGGCGAGCCGCCTGTGCCACGGCTCCCTCAACGGGCCGCTACTTCTCACTCAATAAGGCGACAGCGGCGGCGCGGTTGGCGGGAAGGGGCCAGAGCCGATCGAGGTGGGTGACTTCGAGTACCTCTTTGCAGTACGGTTGAAGGCCGCTGATGGCGAACTTCGCACCGGGTTTCGAGTTCAGCTTCTTCCAAACGCGAAAGAGCGACTCGATAAACGACGATCCGAAAAACTCAGTGGCCGCCATGTCGAGGACCACCAATGGTGGTTCGGCGGCATCGGCCACTTCGATCAATTGGCGACCGATTCGCTCCAGTCCAGATTCATCCAATTGTCGTTGTTCGGGACCGAACACGACGACGGTCACATCGCCATCCTTCAACACAACCAACGGCCCGGTTTTACTCATCGTGGTGACTCGCTTTTGACAAATGGTTTGGGATTGTCATGGAGTTCGCCGACCTCGCAACCGCAATCGCGGCCCGATCTAGGACTCCGGTCGGATCGTAACAAACCGATTGACGTTCGTCCCTCATCGCCGCAGCGGGTGTCCCAAAATCTTCGACCACGTGTCGCTAAATCAAGCTCCGATCCGCAAACTCACCCCTCGCCCCGGCTATGCAGGAAGAGGGGCCGGGGGGTGAGCGGTTCTTGGATCGGCTGTCAGTACGGAAACCGAGCTCCAAAACAAGCGCCCCCACCGGGCATGCCCCGGTGGCTCGCGGGTTTTTGCACTACTTCGGAATTCCAATTGGGGTTGATGAGTAGTGCAAAGACCTCGGTTCCACCGGGGCAAGCCCGGTGGGGTTCGCTTATTTAAGGCCTAGTCATGCCGATGTTCACTCGACCCACAATCCTGATGTGCCCGCCCGACTTCTATGGGATCGAATACGAGATCAACCCGTGGATGAACCGCAGTGTGCCGAGCGACTTGGCCAAGTCGCGCGAGCAATGGCAGGCACTGCACGATCTGCTCGTTTCGTTGGGTGTGGACGTGAGGTTGATGCCTGCCGCGGAGGGGCTGCCCGATTTGGTGTTCACGGCCAACGCGGGGCTGGTCTGGCGCGAGACCGTTTTCTTGGCGTCGTTCCGCCACGCCGCGAGACAGGGAGAAACACCGCTCGACGCCACGTGGTTTGAATCGCAGGGTTTTCGCATCGAGTCACTCCCGGCAGGCATGAACTTTGAAGGGGCAGGGGACGCGCTCTTCTGTGGCGACACGTTGTACGCGGGGTATCTGGTCAGAAGCGATGCGTCGGCGATGCAATGGCTCGGTGATCGCATGGGCTGTCGAGTGATCCCGCTGCAACTGACCGATGACCGCTTCTATCACCTCGACACGTGCTTCTGTCCGCTGGCTCATGACACGGCGATCTGGCACCCGCTCGCGTTTGATGACTATGCCCGCCGCGCCGTGTCCCAGATTCCGAATTTGATCGCAGTGTCTGAAGCGGAAGCGGCGCGGTTCGCCTGCAACGCGGTCGTCGTCGGACGCGACGTGGTTCTGAACGCCGGCTGTCCGCAACTCGAAGCCGATCTCCGTGCGAACGGGTTCACACCTCATGCCACCGAACTGGGCGAGTTCCTCAAAGCGGGCGGCAGCGCGAAGTGCCTCACACTGCGACTCGATGGTGAGGACGCGGCGGTCTGGCTGTGAGGCCCATGTAGAACGGGCACTCCTGCCCGTCCTACATGGGCCTGGTTCACATGGGGTCGCTTGTTTGAGGACTCAGGACTGGCGCTTCAACAACTGTCCGAGTTTGGTGAGCCGGGTGCCGTAAGGCCCCGGATTCTTCGACAACACATCCGGGGCCTTACGACACTCGGCTCACCAAATCGACAAATCACGACAGTCATTGATGCCAGACGGGCAAGAGTGCCCGTCCTACGGCGTGGCGTGGGAACGCGGGGGCGGGCAGGTTACAAACCTGCTTCACGCCGGTGTACGCTGGCTGCGAAGGTCGAACGGGCTGAAAGGATCACGCATGAGACTGGTACGAATCGGCGCGGCCGTATTGAACACGACTCCGTTGGATTGGGCGGGCAACAGGCAGCACATTGCGGAGGCCATCGCGAGTGCCCGGCAGTCGCGCGTCTCGATCCTGTGTCTGCCCGAGTTGTGCATCACGGGCTACGGGTGCGAAGACGCCTTTCACGCGCCGGGCGTGCAGCAGCGTGCGATGGATTCACTGTTGTCGCTGTTGCCGCTGACCAGTGGCATGGTCGTGTCATTCGGACTGCCCGTCTTGCACAACGGCAGCCTGTTCAATACCGCGTGTCTGGTCGTCGATGGGCGAATCGTCGGGTTCGTTGGAAAGCAGAATCTGGCGGGGGAAGGGATTCACTATGAGCCGCGTTGGTTCAAAGCGTGGCCGGAAGGTGTCCGGTCCGAACTGCACTGGAACGGGCGCGAGTACCCGATCGGCGATCTGATGTTCGACGTGGGCGACATCCGCATCGGCTTTGAGATTTGCGAAGACGCGTGGGTCGCGGATCGACCGGGCGGAACGCTCGCGCGGCGCGGCGTCGATCTGATTCTCAATCCCAGCGCGAGCCACTTCGCGTTTGGAAAGCACGAAGTCCGGAAGCGGTTCGTGACGGAAGGCTCGCGCGCGTTCAACGTGGCCTACGTCTATGCCAATCTGGTCGGGAACGAGGCGGGCCGCGCGATCTACGATGGCGACGCGATGATTGCCGCGTCGGGGCAGTTGCTCGCGACGGGACCGAGATTTTCTTACGCCGATGCGCATGTGACGACCGCCGTCGTGGACATCGACTCGATTCGGCTGAGCCGTTCGCGCACGGGGAGCTTTCGTCCGACGATCCTCCACGACGTGCAAGACTTCATCGAGTGCGGCTTCGATTACCCGGAACTCGCCCCCGAACGAACGGTGCTGCCGCACGAGACTTGGGAACGCTCGGAGTTCATCAAGGAGGAGGAGTTCACGCGGGCGGTGGCACTCGCGCTGTTCGATTATCTGCGCAAGAGCCACTCGTTCGGCTTCGTCGTGTCGCTGTCGGGTGGAGCGGACTCATCGGGGATCGTGGTCCTTGTCGCGAAGCTGGTTCAGTTCGCGATGCTCGACATCGGCCGCGAAGCGTTCTTGAAGAAACTCAATTTCATTCCCGGCCTGGAACAAGCTGTCGCGGCGAACGACTTCGTGCGGCAACTGCTCACCTGTGTCTATCAATCGACCCGTAACAGCGGCCCGGTGACGCTTCACGCCGCACAGACCGTCGCAGCGGCGGTCGGCGCGGAGTTCCTCGAATTCGATGTCGATGCGCAGGTCGAGGGCTACATCGCGATGGTCTCGCGCGCGATCGGTCGTCCACTGGACTGGAAGACGGATGACATCGCGTTGCAGAACATTCAGGCGCGCACGCGCGGTCCCAGCGTGTGGATGCTCGCCAATCTGCGTCGCGCGTTGTTACTCGCCACGAGTAACCGCTCTGAAGCGGCTGTCGGTTACGCGACGATGGATGGCGACACCTGCGGCAGCATCTCGCCGCTGGCGGGGATCGACAAAGCCTTCCTTCGTCGCTGGCTCCGTTGGATCGAGACGCATGGTCCACACGGGATCGGCCCGACCCCCGAGTTGTCCGTTGTGAACGAGCAACAGCCGACGGCCGAGCTTCGTCCCGCCACGGCCAAACAAACCGACGAAGACGATTTGATGCCCTACGATTTGCTCGATGCCATCGAACGCGCGGCCATCCGTGACAAACGCGATCCGAAAGACATCCTGCAACTCATGACCGCCGACTTCCCGCAGTACGACCGTTCGCAACTCGCCACATGGATTGAAACGTTCTTCCGGCTCTGGTGCCGCAACCAATGGAAGCGCGAACGCTTCGCGCCGTCGTTCCACTTGGACGACGAAAGTCTCGACCCCAAAACGTGGTGCCGTTTCCCGATCCTCTCGGGTGGTTACAAAGCTGAGTTGGCTGATCTCCGCGCGGAGCTTGTGCCGCGCGTCGAGTAGGTTCGACCTTGCCGATTGGGGAAGTAAGGGTGCCGGAATCCCGCTGCGGTGTTACGGCGAGTCAAGCTGTGACGGATGCTCCGTTGCAGGCTGTAGGGCATCAATTGATACGGTCGATAACTTTCACGCTGTCGGTAAGACCGGTAAGAACGGCATGACCGGTGGTCCGTGTTGGAGTTGCGTGCCTGCCGTGTCTCTTTCGTATTCGCCAATTTCTTTCCGGCACGGAGGCGCGGGCTGATGTTTTCTTCGCGACACAGGTTGATCAAGGCCGCAATTGCGATGTGGTCCCGCCGATCGTGTCTCGCTTCATTCCTCATCGGAGCGTTGCTGTGTTCTGTCGGTTCCGCCCAAGAATTAGAGCTTCAAGCGGGAGCTGTTGCTGAACAGTTCTTGGAGAACATCAGTGAGGCCTCCACCGACGACTTGCTAGCGGCAGCGGCCGATTCGCAGGAGCCGCTCGATACGGCCTCAGAATTGACGGCTCTTCGGCGCAGGCTCGGCGAACTCGAGCGGGCCGAGCAGAAACGGACGGCCACAGAAGCGAAGAAGTCCGCCGACGAAAAGGTGAAAAAGGAAGAGGAAGCGAGGAAGATCGACGACTGGCTGGATGTCTCCACGGACAAGTGGACCGTCAAGCTCGGTGGTCACGTTCAGATGGACTACGTCAACTGGATCAATCCCGACCACGCCATCACCGGGCCTGCCGCCGGGCCGGGAACTCAGGATTACTTCGAGTTTCGCCGCTTGCGACTTGTGGCAGACGGCACCGGCTATGGCGTCTACGACTTCCGCCTGCAAATGACGCTGGAACCCGAAACTGTTGGCGAAAGTCCGGCGGGAACGGTCACATCGCCCGAGGTGAAGGACGCTTATTTCTCCATCAATGAGCTGCCGTGGCTCGGTCGCATGCGGATCGGAAACTTCTTCGTTCCATTCAGTCTTGAACAGGTGACCAACGACACCAACAACATCTTTATGGAACGCTCGATCCCGTCTCAGGGCATTTTCGCAGCCGACCGCGAAGTCGGGGTGGCCTTCTACAACTGTTCCACCGATCAGCGCATTACGTGGACCACCGGTGCCTTCTTCGACAGTATCAATGATAGCCTCAAGGAGCGCATCGACGACCGACAGGGCTACCGACTCAGCGGTCGCGCGACTTGGCTGCCGTATTACGATGAACCGTCGAACGGTCGCTATTTGGTCCATACGGGAGCGGGGATTCTCCACACCGACGATCAGGATGATCGCGTCCGTTTTCGTGCCCGACCGCAGATTCGTGAAGGCCCGCGCATCATCGACAGCGGTGTCCTGAGCGCCGACTCGTACACGACCGGCAACCTCGAAATGGCTGTGGTTTGGGGGCAGTTCACGCTCCAGTCGGAGATGTTCCTGTCGAACGTCAACATGCTCGCGGGTGACGCACAGCAGGTTCACGGGGGCTACGCTCACGTGAGCTATTTCCTCACCGGTGAGAACCGCATCTTCGAGAAGTTCGGTCAGCATGGACCTCAATTCGGACGCAACGCGCCGTTCACGAACGTGTTTGCCACACCGGGCGGTCGCGGTCTCGGCGCGTGGGAGGCCAAGGCTCGTTGGTCCAACTTGAATCTCAACGGCGTCAATCGCGGCGAGTACAACGACCTGACCGTCGGCTGCAACTGGTACTGGTCGGATCGCGTACGAGTCATGTTGGATTGGATCCATCCGGTAACGAGTGGCCAGACGACCTTTGGCAGTACCAACTCCGACCTGCTGGCCACACGCTTCGACTTCAATTGGTAAGCCAGCGCCCTGATCGACTCGCCATTGCGCCGCTCCACGCCGAGCCTCTCTGAACGACGGAGTCCACCGTGCGAACTCATTTGATCCCCTTCTCGACCACGCTGCTCTTCATGCTCTCGCTGACTGTCGGGGCAGACCGTAGCTTTGCGGATGGGTGCTGTTGCGCCCACTGCGGCTGCCGTAACGCACCCGTTCAAAAAACGTGTCGGCTGGTCTGTGAACAGAAAAAAGTCACCGTCACCTGCTGGGGCTGCAAGGAGGAAGACTTCTGCGTTCCCGGCCCGAGTCGCCCCGGCTGCAAACACATCGAAACGGTCTGCGACGAATCTGCGGACCCCAAGGCACCCTGCTCGCAACCGAAGAAGTTCGTCTGGACCGAATGGTTTGTGAGTGACTGCCCCAAGGTCTACACCAAACAAAAGCTCATGAAGAAGACGGTGACGAAGACCGTTCCGAGCTACAAATGGGTCGTCGAAACGCTGTGCGAACAGTGCCAAGCCGGTTGCGCTCCCGTCAGCGTTCCGGTCGGAACTCACGT
>CAMAYU010000023.1 GCA_945862235.1 Schlesneria paludicola DSM 18645 | reverse complement strand
GTCGGCGCTTCGCGGCCCCCAGATTCGGGTGAATCCCGCGTCGTTGGGGGCGGCGAAGCGCCGACCCCAGCCACACTCGGGAAGTGATTGCGGCCCCGCCCCTCAGCAACGTGATCCGTACCCCAAGCGTGTACTGCTCGCGGGGGGGACGAAGTTGAGCAACTCAACCGCGTGGGCGGTCCAAACGCAGGGTGGGCACCGGGGACAACGGGCGGCCGCAAGCCGAACGATCTCCTGTCGTGGCGATGTGAACCGGCATCATCTGATGGTCAGACCACATGCCCATGATGCCGTTCGGCAACCCTGACCCGTCATTTCAGGCACTTTCTGATTGGCACGATCGTTGCGAGTTCGGCAACCATGAACGTACACCAGACACTCTCGCGACATCAGTTGGTGTCACCGGCACAGTTGAGTCAACTCACCGACGAAGGGGGCGCGGCGTTGAGGGCCGTTGTCGAACGACAATGGGTCGACGAAGCCACACTTTTGCGTGCCGTGGCCACGGACCTGGGAATGCCGTTCGTCGATCTGACAGGACACAAGGTCGATGCCGAGTTGTTGCGCTGCTTTCGCAGCCATGACTTGTTTCGCCATGCGATTCTGCCGTTGGAAAAGAACCGCTTCGGGGTGAAGGTTGCCACGAGTGATCCGCTCAATCTGGCCGCATTGGACGAGCTGACGGTGGCCTGCGACTTTTCGCTGGAACCTGTCGTCGCGTGTCGTTCACAAATTGAAGAGGCGTTGAAGCGCGAACTGGGAGTGGGCGGCGGCACGGTGCGCGAGATGGCCGCGCGCGATGGCGACTTGATCTATGACGAAGTCGATGACGATGGTCAGGCCGATCTGGACGACGAGTCGCGGGCGTCGTCGGTCATCAAGCTCGTCAACGAGCTGCTCAAGGAGGCCGTCACGCTGCGGGCGAGCGACGTGCATCTCGAAGCGACGCGTGAGGGCCTGGACATTCGTTATCGCGTCGATGGAATGCTGCGCACGCAGCCCGTGGCCGCCGAACTGCATCGGTATCGCGCGGCCATCGTCAGCCGACTCAAGATCCTCGCGAAACTGAACATCGCCGAGAAACGCCTGCCACAAGACGGCCGCATCAAAATGTCGGTCTCGGGCCGCGAGATCGACGTCCGCGTTTCCATCATTCCGATGCTGCATGGCGAAGGGATCGTCATGCGACTGCTCGACAAATCAAAGTCCAGCTTTGATCTGTCGTCGGTGGAGTTCCCTGCCGACATGGCGGAAACCTGGAGCAAACTGATCCGACGGCCTCACGGCTTAATTCTCGTGAGCGGTCCCACAGGCAGCGGAAAAACGACCACGCTTTACAGTTCGCTCGCCGACATCCGCAGTCCCTTCACGAAAATCATCACGGTGGAGGATCCGATCGAATACGACCTGACTGGTATCAATCAGATCCAGGTTCAGAGCAAGATCGGTCTGACATTCGCCACCGGACTGCGCAGCATCCTGCGTCACGATCCCGACGTTGTGCTGATCGGAGAAATCCGCGACGCCGAGACCGCGACCAGCGCGATTCAGGCGTCGCTCACCGGCCACACGGTTCTCAGCACGCTCCACACGAATGACGCCCCCAGCGCGTTCACGCGATTGATTGACATGGGGATCGAGCCCTATCTGGTCGCCGGTGCTCTGCAAGGCGTCCTGGCGCAGCGGCTGGTGCGACGACTCTGCCCGCACTGCAAGCAGGCGGAGATTCCGAATCGACTCGATCTGCCCGCCGACTTCCCGCCGATGGCGACTCTGCCGACGTTGCACCGCACCGTGGGATGCCGCGAATGCAACGGCATGGGCTATCAGGGACGGTTCGCGATTTTCGAGCTGCTGGTCACCGATGGCACCACGCGCCAGTTGTGCAATCAGCGTGTCTCGTCGGACGTGTTGCGAGACCACGCGCTGCGTGCCGGGATGACGACGATTCGTCAGTCGGGCTGGCAGTGTGTCTTGGCCGGAAAAACCTCGGTCGATGAAGTCCTTCGCGTTTGCAGCACGGAGTCGTAACGAATCATGCCCACCTTTCACTACGTTGCGAAACCGCTCTCCGGGGCGCCGTTGTCCGGCCAGCTCACGGTCGAAACTCGACGAGACGCGTTGGCGTGGCTGGCTCAACAGTCGCTCTTTCCGATCACGTTGCAAGAGGCTGCCGGAACGAGCTTGATGCGGCGCGGAGGCCGTCCCAATACGGCGGCCCTCACCGCGATGTTCGATTCACTCACCGACCTGCTCGAATCGGGAGTCCCCCTGTTGAAGGCGATGGACATCCTGATCGATCAGATGGCACATCCCACGTTACGAGACATCCTGCGGACGATTCGACAGCAGATCGCCGACGGTCGTCCGCTGGCCGAAGCGATGCGCGATCATCCGCAGGTGTTCTCCTCGCTGGCGATCAGCATGGTTCATGCGGGGGAAGAGGGCGGATTTCTGGAAGGCTCGCTGCGTCGGATCGCGAAGTTCACCGAACGTTCCGAAGAACTGCGCGGTCGCGTGGTGGCAGCCCTCGCGTATCCCGCCTTTCTGCTGGCGACGGGCCTGATGGTGCTGATCGGGATGCTGGTCTTTTTCGTCCCCAAATTTGAACCGCTGTTCGGTCGGTTGCGAGCCAACGGCACGTTGCCCTGGGCCACCACTCTGCTGCTGACGATCAGCGATCTGATTCGCGAACAGCTTCCGTGGGTGCTCGCCATCGTCGTCGTCGCGGGTCTGGGAGCGCAGCGGCTGTCGGCGCGCGACTCGTTCCGCTCGTGGTGGGACTCGGTTCAACTGACTCTGCCGCTGTGGGGGCCGATCGCGCGCCATCTGGCCATCGCGCGATTCAGCCGCGTGCTGGGAACGCTGTTGCAAAACGGAGTGCCGATGTTGAGGTCTCTCGGAATCGCGAAAGATGCCGCCGGGAATCGCGTCCTGTGCGCAGCCATCGCCGACGCCGCCGAGAACATCTCGTCCGGCAAAACGCTCGCGCAGCCGCTGCGGGCCTCGGGACAGTTCCCCCGCGAAGTGCTGGAAATTCTGAGCGTCGCCGAGCAGGCCAATCGTTTGGAGACGGTGCTCGTTGAACTCGCCGAAAAGCTCGAGCAGAAGGCTCATCGACGACTCGATGTCCTCATGAAATTGTTGGAACCCTGCCTGATGTTGCTGATGGCGCTGATGGTTGGCTTTTTGGTGGTGGCTCTGTTGCTGCCGGTGTTCGAAGGATCAAGCGGTCTCTAATTTTGGAGTCAATCATGTTGAAAAGACGTTCGCGCCAATCGGGCTTCACGCTCATGGAAGTGTTGCTGGTCCTGGCCATTCTCGGAGTCATCATGTCGATGGTCTTGCCCCGCTTGCTGGGTCGGCAGCAGCATGCCAACGCCGACGCCACGCGGCTAAGCGTTCGCGGCGTCGAGCAAGCGCTGAAGCTGTACGCTCTCGATCACGGTGGAAACTTTCCCCCATCCGGCGACGGGCTGAACATCCTGCAGGAGGCTCCCAGTCAGAAAGACCCGCGCTGGCGAGGTCCGTATCTCGACCAGCCGCCGTTGGACGCCTGGGGCTCGCCACTGGCTTACGAATTCCCCGGCCGTCGCAATCCCCAAAGCTACGACATTCAATCCCTCGGCCCCGACCGAGTCACCAACACCGACGACGACATCGGCAACTGGGCTGAATAAGAAAACAACTTCCCGTGAGCGACATGGCGCTAGCCCAATGGCACTCACGTTACTGAGCGACATGGCGCTAGCCGTCGGTTCTTCGCTTGAAAATACACCGGCGGCTAGCGCCGGGCCGCTCACAGAAACATCGTCGCCAGAATGGCTGTGTGGCTGGGCTGGGACTGAGGCTGGACTGGGGCTTTGCGAAGGACGGCCCGGTTTTGTGCGAAGACGCTCCAAGCCTGCCGGGCGACATTCGATTCCATTGACCTGGTGACATTTGCCAACATTGCGAGGTCTTCTGTTGACCAAAGTCCACATTGCCAGTTGTTCCCGGCGAAAGGCCCTGCGATGCGGGTTCACGCTGTTTGAACTGCTGCTGACTCTCGCGATCCTGCTGATCGTGACGGCGATCTCCGTCCCTCGGCTGATGCATCGCCTGCAGCGCAACGAGCTTCATTCGACGGCAGTCTCGATCAGAAACCAACTTAACGAGGCTCGCCGCCGTGCCGTGGAAACGGGAGTTCCTCAACGCGCCGTGATCGACATCCCGCAGCATCAGATTCGCATCGAGTCTGCCGAAGGGGTCGCCGTCGAGAAGTTCGAGCCTGTTGCGCCGTTGTCTCTCCCCGCTGGCATCCAGATTGCAATGACTTCGACCTCGTCCGACACAAATCCAGGAAACGTAGAGCCATGTTGCGTCATTCGATTCCATCCCAACGGCACCTCCAGCAGCGGAAGCCTGACGCTGTCCGAGGCCCAGGGAGCGTCGTATCGACTGCGCATCGATCGGGCCACGGGAACAATCCGTCTCGAAACCCCCGACCGCTGAACGCACCGGGCGGCTTCACGCTGCTGGAGGTTCTCGTTTCGCTGGCCATTCTGGGTGTGGCCCTCACGGCAACATCGCAATTGGTTTCGCGCGGCGTGCAGGCCGGACTGCGACAGGACGCCGAGACCACGGCCGCGCTCCTGTGCCGATCCAAAATGGATGAAGTGCTGGCGGGGATCGAACCGCTGCACGCGATGACCGCCGCGCGACTGGCCGATCAACCCGACTGGGTCTGGTCGCTCGAAATTCTTCCTCTGACCTCGGACGAACTGCAACTGGTCACGATCACGTTTGAACGAAGATCCGCCTCGACCGTGCCAGGTCAATCGAACGGGTATGCACTCACCCGCGCCGTGCGGCCTGCGAGTCTGGCCTCTCGTCTCGGAGGCGCACGATGAGACGTTGCCGTTTCCTGTGTAGGAGTGGCCGGGGTGGGAGCGGCGTCGCGAAACCCCGGGGCTTGCCTCGGAAGTCTCGATCCAGCCCCCGTCACCAAACGGTGCGACGGGAACGAAGCGCACAGGGGCGTCGCGGCTTCACGCTCGTCGAAACGCTGACGGCGTTGCTCCTGTGCGGCATTGTGTTGTCCATCGCCTTCTCGACCATTCTGCATGACGAAAGAGTCCGTGCGTCGGGCGAGCGGCAGGTGTCGCGGAACACCCGCACGTGGGGCGTGATTGAGGACATCTCGTCCGATCTGCGGAACTGCATTGCTCCGTTTGCCAAGCCGTTAGCGGCGGGAGTGGGATCTCCTGCGGAGTCGTCGTTCCAGACAGCGGAGTCGTCGTTCCAGACAAACGTCGGCGAGCGGGTGCTGGATGTTCACGAACGGTTCCTCGATCTCGATCTTCCATCGGCAGTCGAGCCAATTGGATTTGTGGGCGAACCCGACGCGCTGGTGCTTCACGTGGCGGGGGCCAGCACGCGGTTTGATGACTTGCACGCTCAGCGCCCTGCAGCGCGCGAGCGGATCGTGGCTTATGCCGTCTCGCGCGGTGAGCCACTTTCGCTCCCACTCGAACGCGAACAGGGGCGACGCAAGCAGAGAAAGGTCGAACCGGGAGCAGCCGCCGGACTGGTTCGCGTTCAACGCGCGGCTTGGCCCGACGTGGACGGGGACTCGCAGCGCGAGACCGATCGCGCCGGGAACGTGTCGCTCGTTTCGTCAGACATCGTGGCGGTTTCGTTTCGTTATTTCGACGGCCGCGACTGGTCGAACCACTGGGACGGACATCGCCTTCAAAAACTGCCGCGCTGCGTCGAGATCACCGCCCGGTTTGCCGAGGACGATGTCCCGCGCTCGTTCGTCATTTCTCTTCCTTCACGAGGATCGGAACGATGAAAACGCCTTGCGGGCCTGACACCAAGACTCATTCAACGACCGGCTCATCGCGTCGAGGCACGATCCTGTTTGTTGTGCTGATCGCCGTCGTGATGCTGAGCTTCGGCGCGTATTCGTTTTCAGAGTTGATGCTGTCTGAGCATCTCGTCTCGCGACACCTGATCCATCAGTTGGAGATGCGTTGCCAGTTGGAGTCGGCGAGTGAAACCGTGGCGGCGGCATTCGACAGCCGCTTCAAAAACGCGCGCGACGTTCAACAAGACTGGCGGCGATTGCTGAGCGACTCGCACGCTGCGGCCTCAAGTGGGCAGTTCGCTCCGTCGGCAAGCGTGCACGTTTTTTCCACGCGCGACGAGGCGAACGCGTTCCTCGCGGCTGCTCCCTCCCACGTGGAAGGCTCTGCGCCAGAGATGCTCAACGAATCGACGCGGCTGAACATCAATGCCCTTCCGACCGGCAAGCACCAGCGCAAACTGGCGAGAACTCAGCTGATGGAACTCCCCGCCATGACTCCCTCCATCGCCGATGCGCTGCTGGACTGGATGGACTCCGACGATGATCCCTCAGAATTCGGAGCCGAATCGTCGTACTACACCACGCTCGTCCGGCCGTATCGACCGAGACAGGATCCGTTCACCTCGATCGACGAATTGCTGCTCGTTCGCGGCGTGACGCCCGAGCTGTTGTATGGCAGTTCCGCTTCCACAGGCCCGGCGTCGGGATGGGCGTCGCTGATCACATTGCACAGCGCCGAGTCGAACCTTCGTCGCGACGGTGTGACTCCGAAGATCAACGTCAATCATCCGAACCTCGCCGAATTGTTTGACGCTCTGCGGCGCGAGTTCCATCAGGATGCGGCGCGGTTCGTTGTCGCGTGGCGTCTGGCGGGAAGCGTCAGCGGTTCCGAAGACCAGCGTCAGATCAATCCGCAGGAGGGGAAAATGGTCCCCGCGCAGGTCGATGCCGACGAGGACTACGACCTGTTTGAAGCCGAGAAGGATTCTGCTCGCCGCCGGATCAAGAAGCAGTTGGGAAACGATGGCCAAGGCTACGATGCCGGTGCGGCGGGGGTCGCGGAAAAGGATCGGAGTCAGGCCGAAGTCCGACAAGGCGGCATCGTGGTGTCGCGAATACCGGCGTATGCCGTCCGTTCCTTGGTCGATCTCATCGGGACCGACGTGCGGATCGATGTCGATCGCAAGGACACGGTTTTGCACAGCCCGTGGTCGGGCGACGCGAAGTCGCTCGACGCTTCACTGCGCCTGTTGGAGTCGCGGCTCACGACAACGGGTGAGCCGGTTGTGGCGGGTCGCATCAACGTCGAACGGGCGTCGCGCGAGGTCCTGCTGACGATCCCCGGCATCACGCCGGAACAGGTGGAAGCGATCCTGAAAGCCCGGTCGTTCGCCACGCGGCGCGAGTCCTTTCCCCCGGAAGCCAGGGGCCTCGCTTGGCTTGTCACCGACAACGTGATGCCGCTGCCTGATCTGCGGCAGATGGCTCCGTACATCACCTGCGGCGGAGACGTGTGGAGCGGAGTGTCTGTTGTCACCCGGCCCGGCAGCGCAGTGCGAGTCGCCTCCGAATTCATGATCGATGCCAGCCAATATCCGTCCCGCGTCTGTGCGTGGCGAGAAATCGAATTGAATCCCGCTTTCCACCCGACCGCAGCGCGAGGCCGCAGTCGCGCACGGATCCCCAGCAGTCGATGAGGCGTTCTAGGATCAGCCTCTTCACCGTAACAAGGACCAGAACATGATTGTGGTTGTTTTGCAGGACCAGCAGTGGACGGTGTCCGACCGCACACGCACGGTGCATTGGTCCCGAAGCGACATCGCGACGTTTGTGGCCGATCCGGCTCGACTACGCGCGGCGCTGACCCAGTCCGGTTTTCGATCGCGCCACGTGTGGGTGGCTCTTCCTCGCAGCGCAGCGGTTGTCCGCTTTCTGGAACTGCCAACCGCCAGCGATTCGGACATCGCGGGACTGGTGGCGCTGCAATTGGAGTCGCTGGCGGCGGGCGGTGCGTGTGAGTCGCTCAGCGATCACGTGCGACTCGAAGCGGGATCGTCGTCGTCGTCCAAACGGCTCACCATTCAGGCCGCCTCCGTGGCGAAGTCGCTCGTCGAGGAAGCCACGTCCGTCTGGAAGAACGCCGGGCTCCGCGTGGCCGGAGTCACAGTGGGGCCTCACACCTTGACGGCCCTCTCGGACGCCAAGGATCACTGTCAAATCATGATCGCGGTCGATGGCAACGGAGCCGACGTCGTCATCACCGTCGATCGGCAGGCGGCTGCGTCTCAGTCCGTGCGCTGTGACTGGAGCGACCGGCGGCAGACCGCGCGACACATCAAGTCCACCGCCAACAGGCTCTGTGCCTCGCTGCCTCAGGGGATGCTGGCGCTGCCGACCTCGGCCTGGGTCTGCGTACCGGATGCCATTCCCGGCGCGATCGCTGCGTTACAGGACGAGCTTCAGATTCCGCTGCATCGATGGGCCGGCAACGGTACCGCATCCGCCGATCGTGTGGGGGCGATCGCCTCGGGAGTGCATCGGTCTCTCGCAACGCGGCAACCGCTGTTGAACTTCGTCTCGCCGCGGCGTGCGACACCGTCAAGTGCGACGTTATGGCGGAAATACTCACGGGCCGCTGCCGCCGCCGCTGCGCTGGCCGCTGTGGGCGGAGCACTCTGGTTTGACGAGCACATGAACCTCGCCGACCAACAGCAGCGCCGACAAACGCGGCTACACGAACTGAAACAACTGGTTAACAAGGGACAGCATCTCGTTGCCACCGAGTCGGCCCTGCGCGAATGGAGCGACCGCCACGTCGACTGGTCGCGCGAACTGCATCAGTTCGGGAATCGGCTGCCAGACTCATCGCAGCTGGTCATCAGTCGTCTGGACTGCGGATTGGATCGGGGATCGGGATTGCCGGTCGTTCGAGCGGCCGGGATTGCTCGCGATCCGCGCGTCGTGCTCGACTGGCAGAATCAACTCATCGAGCAAGTGGATAAGTACGAACTGCATCCGCATGGCCTCGAACCCAACGCGAAAGACCCGCTGTATTTTATTCGCTTTGAGGTCGAAGCAACCATCAACGCACCCGACATCGCGGATGAACCGCCCCTCGCCGTGAGTAGCCACAGTCGCCCGTAGTCGGATGGGTCGCGTCTTTGAGACCCACCGCACCCGCTTCCCTGTCACGTCGACTCCCCCCAGCCCAACCGTTACCACAGAGCGAATGACACGATGCCCAAATCGAAACGTGAACGAATCCTGGTCGTGCTGTTGGCCAGCATCTTTCTGGGTGTGATGGGCTGGGATAGCCTGTGGCAATTGTTTCTCGGTCCGTTCCGATCCAGATCCGTCGCGATTGCCGCGTTGGATCGAAAACTGAGCGACCTGGAGGCCGAATCCCTTCGAGTCCAGAGAGCGTCGCGCGAGCTGGCCGAGAGTCGCGCGCGAAGCCTGCCGTCTGTCCCCTCGGTTGCGACGGCGTGGTATCAGAAGTGGCTGCTCGAATTGCTGGCTGAATCAGGATGGACGAACGTCGTGGTGACTCCCAATCGCGCCTGGCCTGAGCCTGAACTGGGACACCGACTGCCGTTCGCAGTACGAGGCGACGCCGATCCGCAGGTTTTGGCGGCGTTTCTCGACGCCTTTCATGCCACGCCGCTGCTGCACAAGTTGACCGCGTTGACGATCCAGAGCTCAGAAGTTGCGTCAGGCGAAGGCCGTCGTTCCTCGAACAGCATGGAATCAGAAGAGGCTCCGCTGAAAGTCGTGATGGCCATCGAAGCGATGTCGCTCACCGACGCCGATCCGGTCGCGAGCGAGCGTCTCAGGCATCTGGCGTCGGCGGCGAAGACTTCCACCACCGAAGGTCAACTAACGCGGTCTTGGACTCGCCATGATTGGTTCTCGCGTCCCAAGGCGGCCGCCAGCTTGCCGACGCAGCAACGTCCGATTGCTGCGGAGAAACCAACGGTTCCCAAAACGGAACAGCAGGTGCGTTTGGTCGCTTCGATCGCGAACGGCCGCCAGCGCGAGGCCTGGCTCTATGACTCTCGCTCGCGCAAGACGTTTGTTCTCAACGAACGCAGCCCATTTCAAATTGCCGATGTGCGAGGGACGGTGCTGCGCATTGAAAGCGATTCTGTCACGCTGGCACTTTCCGGCGGAGTATCGACAACAGTCCAACTGGGTCACGTCGTCCCCATGAAATGACGCTGAGCAGTCTCTTCGACTGTGATCCCTCTTCGAGCGAATGGCCTCTACCAGTTTCGCGTGCCACTCGCCGGTGTCACGCGCGACGAAGGCTCGGCAGATGGAAAGCGATCCGTCGAGGAACGGTTCGCATCATTCACGGCACGACGATTGGCGAAGGGCATCCAGTTCCGTTTGGGCGTTGCCGATTGTTGATTCGAATCGGCAGCCGGTGTGGGTGACTGAGGTGAGAGGGGGGCATCCATTTTCTGGGGAGGCCCAGATTGCGGGTAGCGACGAGAATCCGAGGCCGCCGGTGGAGATTCCTGTTCATACACGGGCGGCGGGTTGAAGTTCGGAGGCGGAGGGGAAGCTTCATACGGCGCGGCCATCATTCCTTGAGCTGGTCCGTTCTGCGGTGGCGATGCAAACACCTGGGGCTGCCCGTTGATGCTGTTTGTCGGGACGAATGACGCCGAAGACGGCTTGAAGATCGGACCATAAATCGACTCGGCCGTCTCCCACGAGGTGTTGATGCGGGCCGATTCGACGCGCTTGTGCTCTTCCGAGTGCTCCTCGTCATAGATGATGTGCGGCGTCAGAAAGATCAGCAGTTCCTTGCGAGTGTGTTTGTCGAGCCGGTACTTGAACAACATACCAAGGTAGGGAATGTCGCCCAGGAACGGGACTTTTCGTTCCGCATCGATCGTGTCGTTGGTGATCATTCCACCCAGCACGACCGTTTGACCGGTGCGCATGCTGACCGAAGTCACTGCCGTGGTGATGTCTTTCACCGGAGCTTCAATCACGTTTCCATTGGTGGCATCCGTGAAGATCGGGACTCCGGTGCCGGGAGCCAGTTGGTAGTGGCTCTTCTCGGCGTTGACGTCGATCAGCACCATGCCGTCCGGGCTGATGCGGGGAGTCACCTTGAGGATCAGGCCCGCCTTGTCCTGACGAACTATCGGATTGGCGCTGCCCACCGCCGTGATTGACACACCATCGATGACCGGAACCTGACGTCCGATTTGAATCATTGCTTCATGATTGTCGAGCGCTCGAATCTGCGGGCGGCTGAGAATTTCGGTCTTGTAGCGGGCCTTAAGCGCCCGAAGCAGAATGCTGATCGATTCGTTGCTCGCCGACAGAACCAACCCGCCGAATCCAAGGTCTCCGTTCACGCGACCGACTCCCAAGCTGGACAGACCCTGTGAACCCAGCGTTCCCGGACTGGCGGTAATGTTGTTTCCCAGCGGTTGATTGTTGAATTGGAATCCCGGATTGGCCGTCTGCGAAATGATCTTCTGGTTGGTCGTCTGGTTTCCGCCGGCACCTGTCACCGTTTCCGTCACCGTCAGCACCTTGTCGATGACACTGCGATTGAAGAGGACCGAATCCTGGAGGCCCAATTCGGCACCGAATTCATCCGTGTCACCCAATTCCACCTCAACCAGCAGCGCCTGGATGACCACTTGCGACGGGGTCCGATCAAGTTCGCAGACGATGCTTTGAATCTCAGCCACGTCGCGCGCACTGCCTCGAATCAGCAGGCAGTTTGTGGCTCGTTCGGCCACGACAACCTGGGCCTGCGATCCGGCCGAGCCGTTTGATCGGGGAGCCGGTTGGCCGTTGGGAACGCTCGCCGCTTGAGGAGCCATCGCTGCTCCCTGCCTCGACGAAAGGAACTCGCTGATTGCGCGCGCCACTTCCTCGGCCGGTGTGTTCTTCAACCGTACGACGACAAACGTCTGATTAAGTGCCTCGTCCGGAACGTCCGCCAGTAGCGACCACAATCGCCGTAATGACGCCCCCGTATCGCGAACCAGTAACCGGCGCGACGAGGACAGCGGCTTGACCGCTCCCAGCGGTGAGAGCAGCTTCTCGACTTCCTGAGCCGCCTGCGGTGCCTGTGCCGCCTGAATCGGGATTGCGATGCTGGCCAGTTGATGACGGCCCAGACGCGGCAGGTCTTCGGACGAAACAAAGGGGATCATCTGATCCGGCAATTCGGACTTCGTGCTGACCACCACCAGATGGCGCTGCGATCGAATCAACACGAAACCTAGCGGCAACAAGGAGTCATTTAGGATGTCAATCGCTTCGGTCGGTGTGAATTGAGCCTGATCGAAATACGAAAAGGTTCCCGGAGGAGCCTCGCCCATCTGCAAGGACATGCCGTTCTGAGTGGCAAAGTATCTCAACACGACTTCCCACGGAGCGGACTGAAACTGAAACGACAATCGCCGTTCCTCCGCCCCAATGGGCGTCGGCTCCGGAGGTCGCATCGTGGACGGGTTGGGAGCAAGCTGTGGTGGTGGGCCGCTTGGCGGGAGAGCCGCTCCCGGCGACTGCGCCCCATCGTACTGTGGCCCCGACATCGATGGGTCACCATTCGGGGAAGCACCTTGAAGCTGATAAGCCATCTGCTGCGGCCGCGTCTCGAATCCGTTCGGGGCCGCCATCTGAGTGATCTGATTTCGTGATCCACTCCATGGAGCGGGGAGCGGTTGCGGAGGCATCACTGGCCAGTCATCGAATGGTCGACCGTACGACCAATGAGTGACAGGCGTCACCAATCCGGTCGGTCGAACTCCCGCCGATTGTGCCGGTTTTGGATTCGCTTCCACGAAGGGCCGATGCTCCAAACTGAGCAATGGCAGGCTGGGCTGTTTGTTCCGGTCTCGCACTCGTTTCGTCTGCCCGATCGACTTGGATGCTTTGGGGCCCACCGGATTTGAAGATCGAATGACTTCAGATAATCCGTACCCAGCAAACAGCAGCACGCACGCTAAACCCGCAGTGGCCAAGTACCACCTGACTGAAATTTTCGACCAAGAAAGAGGGACGCTTCCCCCCAACTTCAATCGCAAGTCCTTTCGAGGGTGTGACATGTCGTGCAAGCTCAAGAAGTCGAATAGTTCCAAACGGCGAGGGCTTACAATCCCTGCAATCGAAACTATCGACACAGTCCCCCTAATTTGTTCATCCGATTTCTGCATCCGGTGCAGTTTCGATGGGCCTCAGTCCGGAAATCGGCCCGAAGTTGTTGGCGACTTATCCCGCTTGCGGAGCAATGAGTTGCTCTGCGGTAGTTGGGGTTGTCGTACAACTGCCCTTCAGATTTGGCGACCCAATCGGACGCCGAAATTGAAGAAGAGCGGCGGCTGCTCTATGTCGCCCTCACGCGGGCGAAGTCCCACCTCCACGTTCTGCATCCCCATCGCTAATACTTTCACAACCACTGCAAGAGCGACTAGCACTCGTACTCACAGTGGACGCGGTTCATTTCAGACGAACTGCTGCCGTGATTCGGGCCAGTGACCACGGGCCGAATCACGCTGAAGCTCCCGCAGACCGGTGGTGGGAGTGACGTGACGACGGCAGATGCCCGGCGGCGGATCGGTCGAATGTGGGCGTGACGCCGGTCAGTCCCTGCCTGCAACGGCCCATTAGCCAGTTATCAGTAATCGGAGGTCACTCGCAGCGGGGGGCGTCGCGTGACGCTCAGTCTTCTGAGGTCGGGCGACTCTCCGTAATCGGAGGTCAGTAAGGGGCGGTGCATTTGCAACTTCCGAGAGTTGGGATTTCTTGAGCCGCAGGGCGGACACTTCGTCCGCCCCAGGACAGGAGATCACCTCACCCAGTTCACCCAGCCCCGGCGGGGCGTCCCCTTTCGAGCCTGTCTCCGGGCGGTCTCGACACGCTCGGACCGGATTGAGGCCGCCCCTCCGGGGCTAAAACCATTTTTGATGGCGCTCTGTCTTGGGGCGGGCGAGGCACCCGCCCCAGGCTTGATTCGGCTGCCGCTCCGCGGCTCAACACCGTGGGGACACCAACTCTCGGACGTAATCCATGCACAGCCTCTTGGTCCGACGCGGCCGAGCGGTCGCCTGTCGGATGATCTTCTCGAATGTGGGTCTCCGATTTGTGGTGCGATCCCGGTTCGCCATCGGGTTCAAGAAAGAGTTCTTCCGACGCCCTGTGGACTTAAGGAAAGAGTGGCCCTTCTCGGATGCCACCGCCGTCTTGGGCTTCCGTCTTGGAAGGGCGGACTCGCATCGGGCCGCGTTCAAAGTCCACGTTGTCCCCTCACAGCGACAGCACTTCAGACGGGCACTGCATGCAAGCCACCAAACCGGCAGCGCGACGCGATGGCACGCCACTTCGAGGACGGACACGCTTGCAGAACCCGCTCGATGGTTTCTCGACTGATGAATTCCTGTCGTTCGTTGTTTGCGGAGACGGCGGTCTTGTGTCCTTGAAGCGGGTTCTCGATCAGTAGTCGCCCTTTCACCGCCGCTCAGAAAAAACAGCTTGGCATTCTTCAACGATGGCCCATGATCTCTCCGCTTTTCACGACGGACTCGACCACGGGGGACGGAGCAACGTGGGGGTGAGCGGTAACATCGGTTGCAGCAGCGTGACATGCGCACGTCTTCGCACGTTTTGGGTCAACTGAGAAACATGGAATTGTTCTTGAGGAGGTTTTAAGGTCGCCGCAGGTGTTGAAAATCTCAGCCAAGTTCGTTTCTGAAGGTCTCTGTCCGGCATTAGACTTTCCACAAATCCGGGACGAGTGGTCAGATGACAGTCACATTTCGAGGAGTCGTACGCGATGGTCATAGCTCAGCTTCGAGGCACTTTTCCCACCATCCGCGCTCGCTTCTGCGTTCTGGCGGCAATGGTCTTCGCGTTCAGCGTCGATACCGTTCACGGGACGGAGCCTCCCGAAAACATGAAGGCCATCGGTGGAAAGTGGTTCGTCCGGGCGGGTGACAAGCCCGTCTACTTCTATCGCGACGGCGAACGCTTCGTGGACCTGTTCTCGTACCACACGCAGGACTCGAACAAGGATGGAATCGACAACGTGAAAGTCCGTCACGACGAGCGGTTCCTGATCATCGAGAGTCAGGGCTACCCAAATCATCCGACCGCCGTCTTTCCGAACAGCGGCAATCCCAATTCGATTCGCGTGCAGAACTTCACATTCCGGTTGCCGCTCGAACCGAAGCTGGCGGGCAAGATCACGCGTGTGCCCATGGGGGCGATCGGGATGGCGTCGAATGGGGTCGTCTTCTTCAACCCGTTCGAGATGGGCGGACAGAATGCCGTCGAGGGCTACTCGGAAGTGTGGCTCGATTCGTGTTGCGGGCATCCGCAGCAGACGGGTGTCTATCACTACCACAAGTATCCGAGTTGCGTGAAATCGCCCTTCGCCGACGATGGCAAGCAGCACTCGCCCATCATCGGCTTCGCGTGGGATGGCTTCCCGCTCTACGGCCCCTACGACGAGAAAGGGGTGATGGCGAAAGACCTCAAAGGGAACCGGGCACTGGATGTCTGCAATGGCCATCAAGACGAGGATCGCGGCTACCACTATCACGTCACGCCGGGGCGGTTCCCGTACATCCTCGGTGGCTACGCGGGAGTGGTCGAGATTTCAAACAACCGCGGCCTCAATCGCGCGGGTGAGGGAGCGATCACGGACAACACGCAACCGGGGACACGCATGGAGCCGGTCATCACCGCTGTTCGTCCCGGCGCGGCCTCGCGCGGCAAGACGCATTCCATCCAATTTGAACTGACTCCGGCAAACTCACGCCGCTCACTACCGAACGACAAGCCGAGCTGGGTTCAAATCGGACCCTTTGAAGCGGCGAAGATCACGCGAGCCGGAAACATCGTCACCGCCGAGTTCAAGATTCCAGAAGATGCGGCGGTCGGAGTTCTCTTCGACTGTCACATCGAGTTCGGAACCGGCGCGAATCCGATTGCCATCAAGAAGAACGACGTGTTTCGTGTGGTTGAGTGACACATTTCTCGCACGGTCGAAATTGACGCAGCGTCGTTGAGCAGCCCGTAGCAGAGGCGGCTCGCCGGTGATTTCCAACTAGCTGCCGGTAGTTCCAACTCACCAGCGGCTCGCGCCGTGCCACTGACCGAATTTGAGTGTCCAACCGGGAAGTTATTGCGAGCCAGTTCCTTACCGTGCGAGCCAACCGCCGTCGATGGCGATCGTGCTGCCGTGCATGTAGTTCGAGGCGTCGGACGCGAGGAACACACACAGCCCGGCCAACTCATCGGGCTGGCCCCAGCGCCCGACCGGGATGCGATCCAGAATCTGGGGGCCTCGCACGGGATCGTCTTGCAGGACGTGCGACATCGACGTTTCAAAGTATCCGGGGCAGATGCAGTTCACGTTGATCCCGCGTTTGCCCCACGAGTTGCCGAGCGACTTCGTCAGTCCCGCCAGACCGTGCTTCGCTGCCGCATAGGCGGGGATGTTCAGCCCCCCCTCAAACGACATCACCGAACCGATGTTGATGATCTTGCCACGACCACGCGGCAGCATGTGTTTCGACGCCTGTTGTGACAGATCGAACGACGCATTGAGATGAATTTCCAGCAGTTGATACCACTCTGAGAGCGGGTAGTCCTCGGGGGGATGCCGCTGCGAGTTGCCCGCGTTGTTGACGAGGATGTCCAATCGTCCCGTTTGCTCGACGATGCGGTCGATCAACCCGACACGCTCTGCTGGCTGGCCGAGGTCGCACGTAAACGACCAGAACTGGCGACCGGTTTCACAGACCAGGGCCTCGATTTCCTGGCAGCCTCCCGAACTGGAGACAGCCACGATGTCGGCTCCCGCTTCGGCCAATCCCAACGCCATGGACTGACCCAACCCGCGACTGGCCCCCGTCACGAGTGCCACGCGGCCATCCAGTTTGAACAGGTCGAGAATCATCAGCAGGTCTCACGTAGAAACAGAGAAATTGGGCATGGTTTAAATCGAGATAACAGCCAAGCAGAAGACCCCTCACCCAAGCCCTCTCCCTGCAAAACCGGGGCGAGGGGACCGGCGAAGATAACTGACACTCCAAGCCGCTCGCGTTTGAACCATGCCAGAAATTGGATGCGGGCAACACGAGCGAAAGCGGGCTCAATCCCTTTTGATCGGTGGCGGAGTTTCCTCGGGCGGCACGACAAGCACAACCGTTACGATCGCCAACGTGATCGGCGAGGTCCGTCGCGACAAACGAACGGCGGCAACGAACGCCGGGCTTGTGGCCGATGTTGTCTCGACGGAGCGTCAGGCAGGAGGCAGCCTTCTTTTCTTCCCGTTGAGGCAGCGATAGAGTCATGACCGTCTGGAATTGGAATTGGCGGAAAAAGGGCGGCGAGATGTCGGGTGGATTGGCGAACACCGAACGTGGTGCAGACACCGAAGGGAGTGAGGGCGTGTCGCGACGTGACTTCCTGCGTGTGGGGGGACTCGGTGTCGTCGGACTGTCACAGGCGGCACTGGCTCGCGGCGCGATGGCCTTCACGCACCGACGGGCCATTCTGATCCTGATGACGGGCGGGCCGAGCCAACTCGAAACGTTCGACCCGAAACCCGACGCGCCGTCGATCATTCGCGGCCCGTTTCAGTCCATCGAGACCGCTGTTCCCGGCCTTCGTTTCAGTGCGACATTGCCGTTGTTGGCTCAACGAGCGGATCGGTTCGCGGTCGTCCGGTCATTCTCGCACGATGCGGCTCCGATTCATGAGACCGGTCAACAGCTCTTGCAGACCGGACGATTGGCCACCGGCGGCGTGAGGTTTCCCCATTGGGGAAGTGTCGTTGCCCGCAATTCACCCGCACGCGGAGCGGTGGCGGGTTGCGCCATCGTCAATGGGCCGTTGGTCGGAACGGGAGTGAAGGCGGATCACGGCCAGTCATCAGGGCTGTTGGGTGACGAATGGCAACCGACGGTCTCGTTAATTGATCCCGCTGATGAGTCCGAGTCGATCCACCGGCTGTACGGTTCAAGCCAATTCGGTCGCGCGCTGTTGAAGTCTCGGCAACTGATCGAACGCGGCACCCGCTGTGTCACGGTGAACCTGTTTGATTCGCTTCACCAGCGGGTGACGTGGGACTGTCATGGCGACAAAAATTGCGGCCCCGCCACGGTGATGGATTACCAAGATCGGTTGTGCCCCGAGTTCGACCGCGCGCTGTCCGGCCTGCTCGACGATCTCGCTCAACGCGGCTTACTCGACGACACGCTGGTCATCGCCACGGGTGAGTTCGGGCGCACGCCAAAGTTGAATGACCAACAGGGACGCGATCATTGGCCGAGTTGCTGGTCGGGTGTGATCGCAGGCGGAAAAATCACGGGCGGTGCGGTTCTCGGCGCGAGCGACGCGACCGCGAGTACCCCTGTCGATCGCCCCGTCTCGCCGGGGGAAGTCGCTGCGACTCTCGTCGCGTGGTGCGGAGTGGACGCCTCCCCCTTGACGGCACTCATCGGCAAGACGGAGCTCCCACTGATTCCCGCCGCACCGTTAACCGAACTGTGGGGATGAGGCTTTCGTGGGGGGATGCTCGGGTGCTTGTGTGGCTGGGATCGGCGTTCGCCGCCCCCAGACTGAAGCGGGCCTCATCTCGCTGGGGCAGCGAAGCGCCGACCCCAGCCACACCTTTGGAAATGCGAGAGTGTGCTGCGATCCCGCCCCCGTGTCTCAGGGTGTTATCGACCACCGTTTGACAACAGCCTACGCGAGCAAGTAACAACTCCCGGCATTGCTCAACACTTTGGAAGAAACACTCTTGGCCGAGTGGCGAAACAGGCAGACGCATCGGACTTAAAATCCGGTGTCGCGAAAGCGACGTGCGGGTTCGAACCCCGCCTCGGCCATTCCCGTTTGGAGCGACTTTTTAGGCGAGCGGACAGAGTTGTCTGCCCTCACCTTCCGGTCGCCGTAGCCCTCACTTCAAACACGCGAGCAGCACTCGCTCGAACTCGGTCCAGTCGTAGCAGGGCTGGTCGAGGATGACTTCGATGCGGCTGTCGCGGCAGTAGGGGATCGACTCGCACGTCAGGTCGCCTCCCACGCGGTTGAACAGCAGCCATTCGGCTCCGACGTTGAAGACGCCCTTCAAGCGATGGACCTCCAAACTGCCGCCGAGGGCTTCCATCAACGCCAGTCGGCTGAAGCGATCGAACGGCGAGAAGATCCACCCGCAGGCGGCTCGGTCGTTCTGAGGACTCTCTTTCCGCATCGGTTTCCCTGGCAGCAACATGGCGACGGGAGCCGGTTGGTCCGACGATGCACTCGCGGTCTGAGGCGGATGCGCGTTGGGGAACAACGGAACGCGCAGCGCCGAGATGTCGGCGTCGAGCAGCGCGGCATCGCAGTGGCCGTGCGTCGTGCAGATGACCTGCAACTTGGGCGGAAACAGTTCGCGCAGATGAGTCAGAAACGCGGCGGTCTGTTCTGACGGAGCGCGATCCGTTTTGTTGACCAGCACGATGTCGGACATGTGCAACTGATCTTGAAAGACCGGCGACGCAGCAATGCGCGGCGTGGCAAAGTCGGCGGGATCGGCCACGCAGATCGTGGCTCGCAAGTCGATCAGCTCGCGAAACCACGGACCGCGCAGGGTGTCGAGGACCGCTGCCGGATGTCCCAACCCGGTCGGTTCGATCAGCACGCGCTGCGGCTTCGTCTGATGCAACAGTTCAATCAGCGAGAAGTCGAGCGGTTCACTCGATGAACAACAGAAGCAACCTCCCGCGATCTCACTCACGACCACGCCCTCGCTCCCCGAGCCACCGAGAATCGCACCGTCGATCCCGACCTCACCGAACTCATTGACGAGGATCGCCCAACGCTCATCAGCCGGTCGTTGTGACAACAGATTCAAGATGGTCGTCGTCTTGCCGACGCCGAGAAAGCCGGTAATGAGATTGGTCGGCACGCGCGGGCGTTCGGTGGTCATGAGTGGAGTCCTCAGTGAGCAGGCAGTGGTTGGTGCGGTGGAGCAGACGGTCGCGGTTATACCTCGCACGGTTGACTCGCGCAGAGCCTCCGTTATCGTGTCGCCCTTTCCAAGACCGACCTCCCGCGATCAAGGCGGTCTGAGCACGATTCAACGAGGAGACACGATGGCAGTCGGCAATCCGTGGGTGCGAGTGGGCAAGGTTCCTTTTGGTCGAGGCGTCTTCGCGAGGCAGGATATCCCAGCAGGAACAACACTCGGTGTGGTCACGGGCAAGATCCTCGACGACCCCGACTATGCGTCGTCGTACTGCATCGACCTCGGTGATCCCCTGTCGCTCGAACCGCATGCTCCGTTCCGCTACCTCAACCACTGCTGTGTTCCGAATAGCCATCTCCATACGGTTGATGCCGAGTACGAAGACGGAACTCCCGCGCCTCCTGAAGTTCATGTTGAAGCCTTGCTCGACATTTCCAAGGGGGAGGAGCTGACGATCGACTACCAATGGGCCGCCTCGGGGGCGATCAAGTGCCTGTGCGGCAGCTCAGGATGCCGAGGCTGGGTCGTGGCGAAAGAGGAACTCGACGACCTACTCAAGTCGCAGGCCGTTGAGATCCCCAAGCCACGCAAGTCGAAGCGAAACAGCGCGGTCGTCCAACCCTAAGCCAAGACGGGCAAGAGTGCCCGTCCTACAACTGCGGCGTCTCAGCCAATCCAATGTCGGACCAAATCGCGTCGTTAAAAGCCTTGGCCCGGCGCTGGTGCTGACCTTCACCCGCTCGCCCGTTGAAGTAGTACGCGACGACCAGCCCCGCCTCGGGATCGCACCAACCTTGTGACGACTGAGCACCGCCATGGCCGAACGTCCTCGGTGAGCAACGGCGACCGTAACCATACGGCACTGTGTCGAGACCGTAGCGGTTGGAGTCCACGATCACGCCGAGGCCAAAGTCGATCACATGCCCCAGCGTTTGATCGAAGTCACCGACGCGATGTCGCGCCGTCAGTGCCGCCACACTCTGCGGCGACAACACGCGCCCGGCGGAAGCCTCGCCGTCGCGCAACAGCATCTCGTAGAAGCGGCCCAGTTCTCGGATCGGCCCGCGGGTGTTGCTGCCGGGTGAGGCCGCTGCACAACGAGTCGCCTCGTGCCAGTCGAGCATCCGCAGCTCACCTTGTTCCCGCGCGAACATCCGGCCAATTCGTTCGCCGTACGCGACGTGTTGTTCGACGGGAATCGCCCCCCAAGTATCGTTCATGCCGAGCGGTAACAGCAGTTTGTCGCGGATGAGATCGGCATAAGCGCGACCGCTGATTCGCTGCAGCACCTCGCCGAGAATGAACCAGCTCGATGACGTGTGGTAGCCCGCCGAACGACCGATCACCCAGTTCTCTTCCAGCGGCGCAGCGCAGATGCGGGCCATCGTTTCGTCCCACGACACCTCGGGCCAACCGGTCTCGACAATGCGAAAGCCGCCCGTGTGAGTCAGCAAGTGTCGCAGCGTGATCGGCCCCTTGCCGCCCGCAGAGAACTCAGGAATGAACCGAGCGACGCGATCATCCAGCGTGAGTTCGCCATGCTCCCACTGCTGCAACAATGCCACCGCCGTGAGCGGCTTCCCGGCCGACAGCCACAGGTTGATCGTGTCGATTGTCATCGCCACGCCGCGCTGCGATTCCCCCACGGCGGCGTCCGCCAACACTCGGCCGTTCAGTGAGACATAAACCTGGCAGCCGGTGTGTAACCCGCGCTCGATCCCCTGCTCGATGACAGCGTGAGCGTGAGAAAAGTCAGCGGCGAAGGTGGTGCTGTTCATGGTGATCCGGGGGTGAGTCATCGCTGCGAACGTGGATTGGATCTGGGGCGGGCACACCCACCCGAAGCGTGAGCGAGGAATAGCGGATCGAACTCCTCGCTCACGCTTCGGGTGGGTGCTGCCGGGCGATCTCGTGCCGGTTGCCTCTACACCGCGAGGCCCTTCTCCAGCCGGATTCGTTTCACCCGAGTCAGAACCTCGTCGATGATCTCACCGTTGCGTTCGAGTGCCCGGAACTCCAAGTAGTTCACGGCGAGGTTGGCGACGACCGTCACCAGTGCGGCGGTCAGATGGATCGTCGCAGCCGAGAGACCGAAGCCGCCGCGCCAGTGCATCGGGGCAGCGGGATCGGCGGCGGCTCCCAATGCCCCTGTGGCGATCAGCAACGCGAAGCAACCGACCATCGCTGGGATCGTCTGGTACTTGAGGGACTTGCTCCGCGCATACAACTCTGGACCGAGCCGATACGCGGTGGAAGTCTCTTCAATCCAGCGGCCGGTCCCCATGAAGTAGGTCAAGACGATCGCATGGACCAGCGTCGAGAAGACGAGTGCCGCCAGTGCCGCGAGAAAGTGGTACTGCACTCCCGCTTGAACAGCCTTGTCGAGAACCTTCGGATCATCAATCGCCAGACCCAACACCAGCGCCACGACCAACGTGACCGTGCTGAGCAACGACAACGGCAAGAAAATGCGAACCACGAGAACTCCGAGGGAGAAAATGCAAGAACTAAGAACCATACCTGGCGCGGTCAGTGATGAGACCTCTGAGCGGGGCGGCGTCAGCCCCTCGATTCTTGGGCGTCAGCCCGCTTTGGAAGAACCGGGGGGGGCTGACGCCGCCCCGCTCGGAAAGCTCTCACTTTGTGCTGCGTGAGGTCTCATAACCAACTCCACGTTGAACTTTGCGGCAAACTCCAACAACACCTGAACATCGCCAGCTTGCAGCGGCACTGCGTGAGATGCCTCCGCATCGTTCGAGACGACATCTGAACTGAGCTGCCGCGCGGCGAGAGTCGGTCCCCATTTCGCCAACAGTGTTTCGCGCGAGCCGAACTGATCGGGATCCATCGCCTGAACAAGGTGTTCGACCGTGTTGGTCACGCGGTTCGCCTTGCGTTTGCGCGACATCGGTTCGGCTCCCGCGAGACCCGCCGCCAAGAATCCGATTGCCAACGCAGGGGCGTCGCCAAACTTGAGGCTCCGTTCGCGAACGACCAACGACGCCGAGGCATCGGGCGTCGGCAGTCCCCACGCCAGCGCATGGTCTCCCGCGTCATTGGTCACAGACTCGGCAAAGCTGTTCGTGACGAAGCCGATCAGTCCTACATCGGCCGCCAGTCGCGCGATCACTCCGACGTCGCCGCACAGTCGGCTGTTCTTGATGACCACGGTTCCCGTCCCGACCGCGCGGGCCTTCTCAATCGCGAGCAGCATCGCACGGGTCGTCGCGACGTGGCCCATCCCCGTGCTGCCGTCGAGCAGTGCCGCTGCCGGAGTGTCACGCAACGTGATGATCCGCGCACGCGGGTCGATGTCACCGAGATCCATCGCGTCGAGAAACTGCGGCAACGAACCGATACCCTCGGCCGACATCCCGCACAAATCGGCCTCGATCAATCGCGCTGCCACGATCTCGGCCTCCGCAGCAAACATCCCTTTGCGTTGGAGCAACTTCAAGATGAGGGCGGTCAGTGACGCACGATCCACGTGCGTGATCTCGGCTGCGTCGGTGTGAGATGAGTTGGGTTCCATGACGAGTCTCAGTGAAGACGTTTTCTACAGAAAGTGGTGAGCCGGGCGGCGTAAGCCCTCGGACTCTTGAGGCAGTAGGTAAGCATCCGCGGGTTTACGCCACCTGCATTTTAGCTTCTGTCGGTTACGTCAGTGATGACGTGGAAGAATGCGGCAAGAGAATAGGCGGGCGGATGATAAGTCTCAACGGGCGGCGCGGGTGACTGACTTCGACCCGTAGCTCAGGCGGCTCGCCTGAGATGCGTCAACATGGGCGACGCGTCTCGGGAGAGCCGCCTGAGCTACGAAATGCGAGCAGGACGACAAGAAGATCGGATCGCGTAGCACGCGGTTCCTCTTAGCCGCGTGACTGCTATCCCGGAGTGAAACGGCTTAACCCAAGAAACCTGATTGGCAGTGATGTTCGACCGTGCTTGATCAAGTCGGCCAGCACCTCACCCATCACCGGGGCGAACTTGAAGCCGTGACCTGAGAAGCCGCACGCCACGGCGACGTTGGGCCAGCGCGGATGGAGATCAACGACGAAGTGTTGATCGGGGGAGACCGTGTACAAACAGACCGAGTGCCGCACGGGAACGGGTTCGATCCCGGTCAGGTGTGCGGCCACGAATTCATTCAGTCGCTCGGTGTCAGAGTCATGCCGCGTGCGATCAACGGTCGCCGGATCGCTCACGACTTGTCCGCCGGAATGTTCGGCCACTTTGATCGTCTGACCGTCGAGACTCGGGAAGCCGTAGAACGTGCCGTGCGGTTGCTCGAAGAAGTACGTGGGAGTTCCCTGCGAGACCCGGTACTCACCGCTGCGAATCGGGAACCATGCAACGAACTTTCGCAGCACGTTTAGCGGCACACCGAGATCGGCCACGCAGCGGCTAGCCCATGCGCCCGCCGTGATGACCAATGACTTCGCGTGGTACTCGTTCGAGTCCGTTCGGACGACGACTGCGTTTCCGTTCGAGTTCCAGTCGCGCACGGTCTCATGGTCGCGCAGATCGGCCCCGTGTCGGCGAGCCTCATCGACGTGAGCCTGCACGCACGCTTCAACCCGCAACGTCCCGGCGGCCGGTTCAAACTCGACCGTGTGATCGAGTGGAAAGCGGAACGCGGGCCAGCGTGCGTGAGCCGCCTCCGGACTGAGCGACTCCAACGTTAGACCGTGCAGCGTTGCCGAAAGCCTCGCTCCGACGATCGTCTCGCTGTCATCTCGCCCCGATAAAATCAGGCCGGTCTGGTGGAACAGCGTCTGGTTCGTCGCCCGCTCCAGGTCGCGCCAGTGGTCGTAGGTGCGGAGCAAGAGCGGCACGTAATCGGGATGCTCGAAGTACGCTTGTCGGATGATCCGCGATTCGCCGTGCGAACTGCCTCGATCATGGACGAGCGAGAATTGTTCGAGTCCCAACACGCGCGCCCCACCGCGTGCGAGATGCAAGCACGCGGCCGAACCGATCCCACCGACACCAAGAACCACGACATCAAACGTCTCCGCCACGAATGGTTTCTCCGATGAACTGAGGGGGGGATCAAGCGCGAAAGCGCCAGTATTGATGAAACACATTTCGTTGAACCGTTGACTGCCCCACAGTGACACTCCAATTGGATTCTGCCCGTCTTCATCCGCGCTATTCCGTTAAGGAAGAAGTAGCGCGGATGGCAAAGCCGGGGCGCGGATGAAGACAAGAAACGCATCGCATGTATCGTTCCCTCCGGCGAGATGCAATCGGGGGCTGCTGCTGCGACTTCACTCCGTTGCTTGACCGCTTCTGCGTGGCCGTTCATCCTCCGACTCACTCGCTTTGATTGCCTCGTTCCCGCCGAAGTGTTCCCCTCAGTGTCAGCTCCCAAACCCGTACCGACTCCGCCCGCTGCTTCGCTCACGGATGCCGCTCCTCCCGTGTCGAGTTGGCTGCTCGTTCGTCGCATGTTGGGCTTGGGCTGGCGCTATCGTGGCCGATGCTTGCTGGTGGTGACACTCAACTTCACGCTCGTCGCGCTGAACCTGTCGGGGTTGAGTCTCGCCGGACTCGGGATCGATGCGCTGCGTGAGTCGCTGCAACCCGGCAGCCCCGCGCCACGCTGGCCACTCGGCTGGCAACCGCCAGTCGCGTGGAGCGTGATGACGCGGATCGTGTTCATCGCCGGACTGGTACTGGCCGTGGCCATCGTGCAGGCGGCGTTCAAGTTCATCACGGCAGTCGCGGGAGCGGCGCTCAGTCAACGAATCGTGATTCAACTGCGTACCGACGTTTACGACAAACTTCAGCGGCTGAGCTTCCGCTTTTTCGACGCTCACGACAGCAGTTCGCTCATCAACCGTGTGGCGGGCGACGTGCAGGCGGTACGCGGATTCGTCGATGGCGTGATCCTGAAGGTACTCACCGTCAGCTTGTCGCTGGCGGTTTATCTCGCATACATGCTGTCGGTCCACGCGACGCTGGCGTTCGCGTGCGTCTTCGCATCGCCGCTGCTCTGTGTGGGAGCCGTCTGGTTTTCCAAGTCCGTTCGTCCGCTCTACCGGCGCAGCAGTGAACTCGGCGACAAGCTCATCCTGCGGCTGTCCGAGAACGTGCAGGGGATTCAAGTCGTGAAGGGCTTCGCGCGGGAGGCCGATGAGATCGCGCGGTTCCGTGCGGCGAATCTCGCCGTGAAAGACCAGAAGTACGACATCTTCTGGAAGCTCAGTCTTTATCAGCCGACGATGGGCTTTCTGACGCAGATCAACCAGATGATCGTGATCGGCTACGGCGGTGTTCTGGTCATTCGCGGTGAACTGCCACTCGGCGCGGGCTTGTTTGTGTTCGCCAATCTCATACACGAGTTCGCCAATCAAGTCGGTCAGATCATCAACATCGCCAGCAGCATTCAGAGCAGCCTGACCGGTGCCGAGCGTGTCTTCGCGGTGCTCGATGCCGACATCGAAATTGAGAGTCCTCCGAACGCGACACGACTCCCGCAGGCGCGCGGCGCGGTGACGTTCGAGAACGTCTCGTTCGCGTTCGTGCCGGGCCAGCCGGTTCTACAAGACATCTCGTTGGAGATCGCGCCGGGTGAGTCGATCGGGATCGTGGGTGAGACCGGAGCGGGCAAGACCGCGCTGCTCAACTTGATTGCTCGGTTCTACGACGCGACTGCGGGGCGAGTCCTCGTGGACGGCATCGACGTGCGGCAGCTCGATCTCCACGACCTGCGTCGCAACCTCGGCATCGTCTTTCAAGAGAGCTTTTTGTTCAGCAACACAGTCGCCGCGAACATCGCCTTCGGTCAGCCCGGTGCCGAGTTGGAGCGAATCGAGGACGCCGCGAAGCTCGCGGCCGCGCATGAGTTCGTCACGGAATTGCCGACCGGCTACGACAGCATGATCGGCGAACACGGCTCGAACTTGTCGGGCGGCCAACGCCAACGTCTGGCGATTGCACGCGCGCTGTTACTCGATCCGCCGATCCTGTTACTCGACGACGCGACTGCCGCCGTCGATCCCGAAACCGAGCATGAGATTCAACAGGCGATCTCGACCGCCGGACGAGGTCGTACCACGATCCTCGTCTCGAACCGCATCAGCGCCCTCCAGCGAACCGACCGCCTCTACGTCCTGCACCAAGGCCGCATCGTCGAGTCGGGTAGCCACGCCGAACTGATGCAACTCGACGGCGAGTACGCGAAACTCAGCCGTATCCAACTGGCAGGGGCCTCGTAATCGAAGGCCGAAGTCAGGCTCTCAAGTTCGAGTCCCGGCTCACTAAGAATGTCTCCTCGACGACCGTGGCAGGTATCGCCGGACTTCTCGACTATCCGCCGCGCAGTCGCGCAACGAATTCTTCCGTCATCCCCGCTGCCAGCCGTGGTCCCTCGTGGAAGACATCGCCGACGGACTTGTCGGGGCGCAGTGGGAAGTGGAGATGCTTCACATAGGCGTCCCAGTCGGACAGTTCGGGCGGCTTCAGTTTTCGCAGCCATTCCATGCCGAATGCGACGTGTTCGATCTCATCGCGATGGATGGCCTGCATCATCGCCGCGCTCTTCGGGTCGTGAACTGCCGTGAAATACTCATCGAATTCAAGCGTGTGGTCGAGGTTGCGGCCTTCGAACGTGAGCGGCAGTCCGGCGAGATAGTCCATGACGGACTCGAACTCTTGCGACTTCTTCCAGATGTAGGCGTTCACCGGCAGATCGCCGAACCGCAGTCCCAGCGAGGCCGCTCGTTCGACGTGCATCCGCGTGTGACGCTGCTCGTCCTGCATGATTCTCGCCATGCCGAGTCGGAAGTCGCGCGGAGCCTCGGGGAACGCGAGCAGCATCCACGCCATAACCTCGAGCGCCTGCAACTCGTGGTTGGCCATGATGTGATGCGCGATCGCCCGCTTTGCCGGATCGACAAACGTGTCGGGGTGAGGCATCGCGGGGGCGGCTCTTCGCGCCGCAAAGACGAGGTCCGACGAACGAACAGGTTCGGCGAGTCGCAACGCCGCACCGGGCTGTTCGTCGGTGAACGGGACACGAACCGGTTCGAGCTTCTCATCGAGCGACGGTGACAACAGGACTCGTTCAGCGAAGTGACGCAATTCCATGAGGGTCTCGTGATTCCGGGGGGCCAATCAGCCTCGCCCGCCTTCACAGCAGGTTTCACAGATGGTGTGGCAGCGGCTGCAGGTCAGTTTGTGGCGAATCTCAATCAACACGCCACCGCAAACGGGACACGCAGGGAGGCACGTCTCGGCTCGCGGCGATTCGTTGTTGCACGCCGAGTCGTGAGTCGAAGCCGCATCACCCTGAGTCAGCGGCAAGGAGCGGCTTGAGTGGGTGGTCACTTCGTTTCGACTCCTCGCAACAACACGATGGCTCGCTGGACATAGTCCCAGCCGCTCCAAACCGTGACGGCGACCATCGACCAGAGCAGCACATCGCGCACGGCGGTGAACTCCATTCCACCGACCGACCATTCCGCAATCGGCGGGTGCATCGAAAGGATCGCGGCCGTGGCCGCGACGCATTGCAAGAACATCTTGAGCTTCCCGCTGAATGACGCAGAGAAGTCGGCTCCCCGTTGTTCGAGGAACCCGCGCAGACTCGTCACGAGCATCTCACGCCCCAACACGATAACGACCATCCACGGCGTGACTCCCGACTGCTGCGTGACGGGCAATAGGAACAGGAACGTCCCGCTCGTGATGAACTTGTCCACGAACGGGTCCATGATCCGACCGAGTTGCGTGATGAGCTTGTAGCGCCGGGCAATCCAACCATCGAGCACATCGGTCAGCACGGCGAAGACAAACAACCCCGCCGCCGTCAGCCAATAGCCCCCCGCTTGCATCAGCGCGAACAACACCAACGACAACACGAACCGCGAAAACGTGATCGCGTTGGGCAGGTTCAGGGAGCGTTCGGAAGTTGGCATGGTTCTGAAAGCGACATCAGGATTCTGTTAGTTGGCTGGGCGTCCGCACGGTTCGCTCAGCGTGACTCAAACGCCCGCCGTTGCTAAGGAGTCAATGGGTTCGATGGACTCCATGAGCATCAGGGAAACGTCGTGCCAGTGTTCGTTGGGGGAGTCGGGCTTCGTCTTCGTATACACCTTGACCGAGGATTTCCCGACCAGAATCATCTCGGGATGACGAATGTCGAACATTTGGCCACTGGCCATTTTCAGCCGAAACGGACGGAATGGCTCGGCGGAAACGTACTCGCCAACTTTGCTGAAAGTCATCATCGGCTGTTCCCCCTGTTGAGAGAAAAGTTGCGGGAGACCAAGACGGCTCCAATCATCGGGATCAGGTCGCTCATTGTCGATTCGTGTTCGTTGAGAAAGTCAGACCTAAGACTCGTCGTCTTCCACGGCAACTCCCACCAAATCGTAGTCGTTGCGTTCGACGATCTCGACGGGGACGAACATGCCCGGTTGGAGGTCTTGGCCGTTGACGATCACTTCGCCGTCGATTTCGGGGGCGTCCATGTAGCCGCGTCCGCGCCAGACGCCCTCTTCGACTTGCTCGTCGATCAGCACGTCGATCTCGTTGCCGACGAGCGTGTCGCCGTACTCGAAGGCGATCTGTTGTTGCAGCGCCATCAGTTCGTCGCGGCGGGCGAGCTTCACTTCCTCGGGCAGATGCCCTTCCAACTTTGCGGCTGGCGTGTCGGGTTCGAGTGAGTACGGGAAGACGCCCATCCGCTCGAACTGCGCTTCTTCGACGAACTGCTTGAGTTCCTCAAACTGCTCGTCGGTCTCACCGGGGAAGCCAACGACGAACGTCGTCCGCATGACGAGGTTGTCGATTCGGTCTCGCAACTTGCGAACGAGGTCTTCTGTTTGAGACCGGTTCACGCGGCGTTGCATGCGGCGGAGCATCGTGTCGTTGATGTGCTGGAGTGGCATGTCGAGATACGGAATGATCTTGTTGGAGCCAGCGATCGTGTCGATCAGCTCGTCCGTGAAGTTCACGGGGTAGAGGTACATCAGCCGAATCCAGTCGAGTCCCTCGACCTGCTCCAGTTCCTTGAGCAGCTCGACGAGGCGGACCTTGCCGTACAGATCGAGGCCGTAATACGTCGTGTCTTGTGCGACGAGGTTCAGTTCGCGCACGCCGTCTTTGGCGAGTTCTTGCGCTTCGGCAATGACCATCTCGATCGGCTTGGTGATGTGCTTGCCGCGCATCATGGGGATCGAACAGAACGTGCAGGTTCGGTCGCAGCCTTCGCTGATCTTGAGGTACGCAAAGTGATCGGGCGTCATTCTCAACCGGGCACGGTCGTCGAGGGCCTTGATTGGAGCAGGTCGGAACAAATGCCGCTGTTCGCGCTGGCCACCGAGCAAGTGATCGGCCACGCGGTTGATCTCATCACGCCCGAAGACGCCGACGATGTGGTCGATCTCGGGAATCTCCTCCAGCAACGCCGGGCCGAGTCGCTGCGGGAGGCATCCCGCCACGATCACGCCCTTCGTCTTGCCCGCTCGCTTGAGATCGAGCATCTCGCGAATGACGGCCTTTGATTCGTCGCGTGAACTCTCGATGAAGCCGCAGGTGTTGACGATCACAAAGTCCGCGCCGTCCGCCTCAGAGACGAGGGCGTAGCCGTCGAGAGCCAGCGTTCCCAGCATCTTCTCGCTATCGACGAGGTTCTTCGGACAGCCGAGTGTGACGAACGCATACGTCCCCTTGCAGAAGCCCTCCGCAACGGGAGCGGCCAGCGATGAGGACGTGTTTGGCTCGAAGGAACCGATGATGGGGAGAGACGACATAATCTGAATGCCTTTCAATCTGAAGAACTATTTGGCGCGGAACGCCTGTTCCCTGATGCACGTGAGAGTTCGTCCTTGCTCACGCTTCGGGTTGGTCTTAACCGAGGTTACGACACAGCGAGAGCTGCCGCGACGGCCAGCACATCGCAGCGTTCGTTCTCGGGATGGCCCATGTGTCCGCGAACGTGCGTGAACCGAACTCGATGCTTGACCAGCAACTCATCGAGCTTCTGCCAGTACTCGACGTTTTTGACGGGCTTCCACGCCCCGCCCTCTTTCCGCCGCCAGCCGTTCCGCTTCCAACCGGCCATCCATTCCTCGCATCCCTGAGCGACGTACTTGCTGTCAGTCACGACCTCGACCTCGGAAGGCGACTTCAACGCCTCCAATCCCGAGATGACCGCTTGAAGCTCCATCTGGTTGTTGGTCGTCAGTGTCACGCCGCCGGAGATTTCCTTTTCAGACCCCGACGCGGGATGCCGCAGAATGCAGCCCCAGCCGCCGGGTCCGGGATTGCCGCGACAGGCACCATCCGTGAAGAGCTTCACAAACGGAAGCGGGGCCGATGACGAAGCATCACTGGAAGGAGCACTCGACATGTACGGGGCACCAAAGAGTCACGGCGAAGTGGACGAGAGCGAGTGGACGGCAAGAGCCGTGTGTCTGTGAACGGCTTCGTGCCGGGGGCGAGTCCGCGAAACAACGGCTCGCCTGAAGTCACTAACCCGAAGCGTAAGCGAGGACAGGTGAAGGTGAGGACGGGTTGGGTGAGCGATCAAGAGACACCGCCTTGCTCACGCTGCGAGTTGGTGTGGGCGGACACAACTCAGCGTTCGCGGAACACGATACGACCGCGATTGAGGTCGTAGGGCGACACCTCAACCAGCACATGATCTCCCGGCACGATCCGGATGAAGTGCTTGCGCATCTTTCCAGCGACGTGTGCCATCACCGTGTGGCCGTTCTTCAACTTCACGCGGAATTGTGTGTTGGCAAGGGCTTCGACCACGTCCCCCTCGACTTCAATGGCCTCTTCTTTGGGCATGTAACGCTGTCTCTTCAGATACTGACAAAGCCCGGTCCCCGAAATTCGGCATCCTAGGTCGGGCGGGAGTATAGCGATGGCCTGCGCTGCATACCAAGGTGGCGAGGAAATCGTTGATTCGGCAAGGAAAGCGGGATGACCGCCGTAACTTGGCTTCGTAGTCAGAGCGATGTGGCTTGGGTAGTCTCTCCGTGTCGTGTGCGGCCCGCCTCGAAAGAGGGGCCGCTGACGTTTCGTGTCGCGCTACGAAGTCTCCAGCAAGGACAGCATCCATGAGTCGCCCGCCTCGCGTATCGCCTGATTCAAGGACTTGCCATTCCTTGTCGCTCACGCGGCGACGCTTCATACAAACGTCGGCCGCGTCCGCTGCGATGACGTTCGCCGCACCGGCCATTCTCCGCGCGCGGGGTCTCACCGAGAAACTGAACATCGCGGTCATCGGTTCGGGGGGGCGAGGGGGAGGCAATCTCCAAGCGGTCGCCGGTACCGAGAACATCGTCACGCTGTGCGATGTGAACGAGAACAATCTCAACAAGGCGGCGGCCGGGCATCCGAAGGCACGCAAAGTCGTGGACTTCCGCAAGGTCTTCGACAATCCAAACGAGTTCGACGCCGTCGTCGTCAGCACGTGCGAACACACGCACGCCTTCGCGACGCTCGCCGCGCTGCAACTCGGCAAGCACGTTTATTGCGAGAAGCCGCTGACGCACAGCGTCTGGGAGGCGCGCGTCATTCGCGAGGCGGCGGCCAAAGCCAAAGTGGCGACTCAGATGGGAATCCAGATTCACGCGACCTCGAACTATCACCGCGTGGTCGAACTCGTGCAGAGCGGCATCATCGGCAACGTGAAAGAGGCTCACGTCTGGACCTCGCGCGCGTGGGGCTTCCAATCGCCCGAAGACGCCAAGAAGAACGGCGACATTGTCTCGACACAGGAACGGCCGAAGACATCCGATCCCATTCCGGCGGGTGTGGACTGGGACTTGTGGCTCGGCCCCGCTCCATTCCGCGAGTTCAACAACGCCTACTTCCCCGGCCCGAAGTGGTATCGCTGGTGGGAGTGGGGCAGCGGCACGATGTCGGATCTCGGCAGCCACATGAACGACCTGCCGTTCTGGGCACTCAAGCTGCAATCGCCCCTGACGATCGAAGCGAGCGGCCCGCCCCCGCATCCCGATCTCGCTCCGGCATCAATGCAGGCTCAGTACGAATACGGCCCGCGCGGAGACATGCCTGCCGTCACGCTGACGTGGTACCAAGGAGCAAACAAGCCAAAACAATGGCTCGACGGAGCCATCCCGCGCTGGGACAGCGGCACGCTCTTCATGGGCGACAAGGGAATGCTGCTCGCCGACTACGGTCGCCACCTGCTGATGTTCGACGGCCAATCATCCGGCTTCCAACGTCCCGATCCGTTCATCCCCGACTCTCCCGGTCAGCAGCAGGAATGGGTGAAAGCCTGCAAGACGGATCGCGTGACAAGCTGCAACTTCGAGTACTCGGGCCTGCTTACAGAAGCCAATCACCTCGGCAATGTCGCCTATCGCGTCGGCAAGAAGATCACTTGGGACGCCGCCCAACTCCGCTGCCCCAACGCCCCTGAAGCCGACCAGTACATCAAGCGCGAGTACCGCGCCGGCTGGAAGTTGGCGTGAGACTTCGAATTCCCGATCGCAGCGTCCTGCTCACCTTCGTTGGCAACAGAGGACGTTGATCGACGTTCTATTTTGCCGTGAGCTAGGAGCCTGTCATGAATCGCCTACAGTTGGGATTGCTCTGCGTCATTCAGTGGATTGGTTTGTGCAATGCACCGGCTCACGCTCACTTTATCTTCATTCAGATCGGGCCGCACGCCGAAGCGGGGCGAGGGGTCGAAGTCTTCTTCAGCGAGCGGGCGACGGCGGGGGATCCGAAGTTTGTCGGCAAGATCGCGGGGACGGAGCTGTGGCGGTCGGATGTGCCGGGCAAGTTTGTATCGATGACCGTGACGAACGGGCCCGATCGGCTACGTGCTCCGCTGGCGTCGGGTTCGTCCGTGGCAGTGATCGGGCGATGCGAGTACGGCGTGCTGAAACGCGAGAAGCCGTTTTTGCTCCGCTACTACCCGAAGGCCGTGTCGGGGAGGCCGGATGAGATCGCGAAGCTGACTCGGCACGAGGCCGTTTCGCTGGAGATCATGCCAACGTTTACGAGTGACTCGATCACGATGACCGTTTTGCGCGAAGGTCAGCCGCTGCCGAACGTCGTGTTGACGACGATTGACTCTGATCTGACCAATGTCGAACTGAAGGCCGACGCACAGGGCCGCGCCACATGGAAGCTGCCCGCTTCCGGTCAATTCGCCGTCTACGTGAAGCACGTTGTTCCGCAAGCGGGCAAGCAAGTTGATGACGCTTACGACGAGATTCGTGAGTTCGCGACTCTCGCCTTTGACTGGCCGCTCGATGGGGCGCGAGTCGATGCGGCTGCGGTCGAGATGTTTGAACGAGCCATCGCGGCCCGCGCGGCATGGCCCGACTTCAAAGGCTTCGCCGCGAATGCCTCGGTCTATATCGACGGCCGACGGAACGACGGTCCGGTCACGGTGAAGGCTGACGGCGAGGTGACGTTTGACGAACCGGGTCTCACCGACGTAGCGGCTCGCGACTGGCTGCGCGATCAACTTCATTCAATGGTCATCCACCGAGTCCCCTCATCCGACACCCGCTCGAAGCCAGTTCTCAGTTTTTCGGACACCGACGACCAGCATCCGCTTGGTCGCCTGCTCACCTTCCACGGCGGTCGCTTCGCTGCGACCTACCGCATCCGCGACGACGAGATCACCGTCGTGAATCGCAGCCTCGGGCAAGAAAACATGTCGCTGCAGATGCTCGCCAGCGAACGCAATGCGGACGGGAAAGTCCTTCCCCGCGCCTACCAAGTCCAATACCGAGACGCCGCCACGGGGGCCATCACACGAGTCGAGACCGTCCGCCAAACTTGGCAACAACTCGGCCAATTCAACCTGCCAGCAACCCTCTCGCAAACAGTGTCGTCCACGAACGGAGTCAGCGCGAGGTCGATGACATTGAAAGAGATTACGCTTGGGAAGTAAGGCGACCGGCAGGAAACTGCTTACCGTGGGATGGACGGCTTATTAGGCGACCGGCAAGAAATGATTTACCCGAATACACCAGCCCGAAGTGTGAACGAGGACGTCGTTCGACTTCGCCCTCGTTCACACTTCGGGTTGGTGTGGGGCAGACAAGTCTTGCCGGTCGCTTTTTGCCGGTCGCTTTACGGTCTCGTTCTTTGGTTCAGCCCGGCTGCTGGGCGAGCAATTCCATTCTCTCGCCGGTCAGTGGATTGAGGCGTTCGATCTCGATGATTTTCCACTGGTCTTTTTCCCGCTGGAACGTCAACACGAGTCGAGCCGGGTGATGTCCAACGCTGCCGTGGCCTGTGACGCTGAGTGTCGCGTTGGCTCGAAAGTGAATGCGACCGCGCGAGTTTTGATTCGTGATCGATGTTTGAAAGTCGGTCAGCCGTGGGCCATCGGTGATCTCAACGATCGCCATCGCTCCCATCATCATCAGCTTCAATTGCGGCGCGGCATCCGAGATGTAGCCGAGTGTCGTTTGTCGCTTGTGGCGGAAGTCATCGCACAGCGAGACGACGATCTGCTGGAGTTTTTCCCCCTCCGTCACGATGGCCCGTTCGAGGAAGTAGCACCCGACACACGCAGTCCAGCAGACCGCAGCCGCGACGAGATACCGACCGCGACGATTTGAATTCCACACGGCCAAAAGAATCAGCCCGCACAGTCCCGCCAAGAACATCGGTGGCCAAGCATTTTCGGTGAACCACATGGGAGTGTTTCCTAGCACGGCGTGTAGGACTCGCGCGGCCCACAGTGAAACATTGATCACTGCGGCACACTAATCCGAAGTGTCAACGAGGAGTGGTGTCGCAGTCCTCGCTCACGCTTCGGGTTGGTGTCAATTCCGGCCGCGTGAGGCGCAAACAGACACGCGATTATGAACAGACATCCGTGGGGGATGCACGACACGCTCTCAGTTCACCGACACTCCGCCATGACGCGCCAAGACCGTGATGAACTTCTGCATCACGGGCCGTCCCCCTGTGGTGATGACCAGCGTGTAATCACCCGGCGTCATGGTGTCGGAGATTGGATAGGTGAAGTTGGAGCGGAACATTTCGCGCGTCGCGACTGTTTCCAACCTGTTCACGATCCGATTCTCCGAGTCATGAATCTGGCAACCGATATAGAGGTCGTCATGAGGCGGAATGAGATTGCACTGGGCGATCATGGTTTCCCCATGGCGGAACTCGCGCCGTCGATCTGCGAGTTGATCGCCAACCAGGATCGTTCCCGTATCAACCGCGAAAAACATGTCCGATTCTCGCCACGGCTCCGTCGGGGTAAGAATTTTGTCTACGAGCACGGGATCCGCCAACGTCAGCGAGTGAGGTCCTTCCGGACGACGCAGCCCGAACGGATCTCGCCAATGTTCCAGTTCGATGTTCGCTACGGAAAACATCGCCAACGCGAAGACAAACGCGGCGCGAGACGACGTTCGCCAACCGACCGGATCGCCGAGCCAGTCACGAGCGGTGGTGATTCGCTGAACCAACGGTTTCGTCCACGAGAAGGCCCGCAATTGACGGCGACACCACGCCGAACAGGTCTGCACATCGTCCTCGTCGATGAACGCGAAGTACGCCATGAAGCAGACCATCGGGAACATCAGCAGACCGAGCGTCAGCATCGTCATGACGTGAAACAGGACTCCCATCGGCAGCACAAACATCCGCCACATGCTCTTCCACGCGAGGAAAATGAACACCACTTCCCAGACGATTGCCACATAGGCCATCGCGACCAACAGGATCGGGTACAGGCTGAGCAGTTCTCCCAGCGGGTGCTGGAAGTTGAGATGCGTCTGCATCCAATACTGCAACTGGTCACCGGTGAAGAACGTTGGCGTGTGCATCTTGGTGATTGCCGCGCCGAAGTAGACGCTGCCAATGTGCAACTGCATCAGGCGGCGCGGCCATGCTGGAAAGCGGCTTCGCACGAGCGACGGTTCTCCCGGCCAGTGCGATCGTTTTCGTCCGGCCAGCCACGCATCGACCGACCACAGGCTTCCGCATTCGGACAGTGTGAGCAGGAACAGCATGTGGGTCGCGATGACGGTGTACTTCGTCATCGTGCTGATGCAGTCCAACATGCAGAAGTACGTGAACAGGACGTTCGCAATGATGAGTGAAGCTCTCGTACACCAGCCGACTGAGACGCACAGAAATGCGAGTACCATCGCCGAATACAGTCCGACCGCGATCGAACCAGAGAACTCCGGCAACAAGTCGAGGTAGCCATAACCCACCGCCAGAGGCGCGGTCGCGCCGTCGGTCGAGAAGACTTCTCGCACTGCCGACCAGCGGGGAAAGATCATGCCCATCAGCACGAGAGGCAGCAGAATGCGGCACAACGCCAATCCGTAAGGAACTTCTTCATCGAAGAAGAACCGATGAACTCGCGTGCTGAACGATTCTGTCTGGTGTCTCACAGTGGGCCTCCCTGTCTCAACATGAACGTGTTCTTTGTCTCTGCGAAATGCCGAGTGCCTAGCAACGCTGTTCGGTCGCTGCAAACTCAAATTCAAGCTCAGCTCTGACTCATCGTGCCGCGACTACTTGAGAGTCGTCTGCACGTCCTTGCCATCGGCTAAAAAAGTGATCGTGCCGAATTTCACTCGCACCTCCACGGCGCACGCCGCTTCGTCGAGATCTCCCACTTTCCGGCCATCCACGATCAATGACGTGGGGTGAACGACAATCTTCCGGTTGTTGGCTGTGATCGTCGCACTCTCTTTGCAAAACTCGCTGCACAAATACAACGTGTCGGAAACGACCAAGACAGTTCGCCCCGAAGACAGCGTGCCACCTGCTGAGCTTCCGGAAAGCGACACCAGTGCCACAAACACGACGGCCAACATAACCAACGTCGCCGCGATCCAGGCATCGGACTTCAGGGAGCGATCCATTCACACGATCCTTCCGAACGCGAGATCAGTTCGTACTCGGCGAACTCCATGCGGTCTCGGTTCCCATATAGGTGCTGTTGCCGCCACCCGAGGCCGCCGTGCGATGAATCGGGCTGACGGCGAAGAACGGTTTGCCACGCTGTGTGTCCGCCTGCAAACGCGGATTGTTGGCGACGGTTTTCGTGTAGAGATACGACAGATAATTGGGGCGGTGGCTGAGAATCGTTCCGTCGCCATCCAGGGTCGTCCTGACCCAAAAATAACTTTTCGGGTCCTTCGGTTCGTCGAACCGCATGTTCCAGAGTGACTCGGGCAGATTGAACTTCTTCGGCCAGACCTCTTCCGCCACGATGATGCGCAGAATCGGTTCGTGGTCGGTGTTCTTGAGTGAGTGCAATGCGATCTTGTGCAGTCCGTTCCCAAGGATGTCGTACTGGGCACGCGACAGGTCGCCGTATGGCTTGAACGTGCTCCACGGACCTTGCGAGACATCGTAGTACGCGCCGCTTTCGCCCTCAGCCACGACGTGATAGCGAATCTCGTGAGCCGCCCAGCCGCAGAACATGTCCCACACGAAGTAATACATGGCCGGGTGTGACGCCGTTCCAAAGTTCATCGCGTGGGCGGCGATTCCGATAAAGCTCATGCTCAGATACAGACCGATGGTCAGTTTGGCGAACCAGCGTTTCATCGGCATCCCTCCTGGAATTCACTGCGAGCCGCTTCGCCCTCATGGAGAAGCCCAATCCACCCGCCAGCGGGGCCGGAGCTTAGTCATCCCCTCAGATGGGTCAAGATCGAACTCGGTGCGCGAGGGATGAGTCGCCATTCTCGATAGTGTTCCACTCCGATGATTCTTGGCGAGCGTCCGGCGTGAATCAGGGCTAGTGGTTCGCCAATTTTAACTAGTGGTTCGCCAATTTTAAGTTGTTCGGTTGCGTTGCCCACGCGGTTAAACCACTTGTGACGCGTGAGGGATACCTTCAATGAGGTGTTTCTGCGGTTGTCGTTTTGGTGAGCGGGGCGGCGGGTGGCAGCGTGATGAAGAACCAAACGAGGCCACCCAAGCCACTGATCGCGCAGGCCACCGCGATCGCTCCCGGCCAACCCATCGTCTGAGCCATAAACGGCGTGAGAACCGGTGAGATGAACCCGCCGACGTTACCGCCGGTGTTCATAAACGCGCCCGAAAAGCCGCGTGCCTTGCCGCCGATGTCGGTCGCCGTTGTCCAGAACACTCCTTCGCACATCCCTAACGCGCCCATCGAGATCGCCAAGCAAGTGGCAACGCTCCAGTGGTCGGTCATGTTCACGCCCAGCAATGCGAAGACTGCTCCCAGTCCCATGCCGGTCATCACGATGGCGCGCCGACCGCGAATCGGGCCGAGCAGCTTGCACAGGATGTCCGTACAGAAACCGCCGATCGCCATCCCCGCTCCCATTGCCAGAAAGATGGTGAACGTGACCTTCCGCGATTCGACTGCGGGGACGTGCAGCACGGTATTGAAGTAGTAATCCATCCAATAAAAGAACAGATATTGGAAGTAGCCGTAAGCCGCGTAACTCAGCGTGAGCAGCCAGAGATTGCCCTGACGCAGCAGCGACCATGCGAAGCGCGAGTCTGCCTTTGCCGACTCCACCGAGACGGCCTGTTCCGGTAGCGGCAGTGACGAAGTGACGCTCCATTGCCAGAGCAAACCGAAACCGATCAGCGTGGTACCGCTGACAATGAACGCCCACGGCCAACCGAGCGAATCCATCAGTCCGCCGAAAATCGGATAGCTGAATGCAATGCCGATCAACGCTCCCGCAGTGCGCATTCCATTCGCGGTCGCGCGATGGCGTTCGGACATCAAGTCGGACGCGACGTGCGCGGCTCCCGGATGCAGCGGCGCGCTGCAGGCTCCGGTCATGCCGCGAAGGATGAGCAGGCCGATCCACAGACTCACGGGGGTCAGCGTGACCCAGCCCAGCGTTCCGGTCAACGCGACGAACGATCCCATCGTCAGGCCGAGCAACGTCAGCGATTTCGCGGAACCAATGCGGTCAATCAGCCAGCCGCCCGGCAACATGGCAATCGTGTAGACGATCAGAAACGACGTGTAGACCCAGCCCATCTGAACTTCAGTGATCCCGAGTCGCTTGATGAAGACTTCGCCTCCCGCGACCGCGAGTCCCTCCCGATTGAAGTGGGCCAGCGCCGTGTACGCCATCAGCATGAACACGACTCGCCAACGCGTCGTCGCCGACAACGACACGGCATTCTGAGAGACGGCATTCATCAAGGGGACCAAACCTTTCCAAGTTCCAACGTTACGAGCTAGCCAGTAGCCGAACACAACGGCATACACTAATTTCTTCCACTCCCCGTCGATATCCCGCCGCGGTCTGAAGAAAGAACCGAACCGATGAAAATCACCGAAGTCATTTGTCAGCTCTTGCGAGTTCCCAGCGTCGAACAAAAGACCGCCAGCAGCCAAGACGCCGTGCTGGTTCGTATTCGCACTGATACGGGGCTGGAGGGAATTGGTGAGGCCGACTCGCAGCCCGAAGTGGTGAAAGCCATCATCGACGCCCCCTTCAGCCACAACATTGCCTGCGGTTTGCGGCAGTTGCTTGTGGGAGAGAACCCACTGGAGACGGAGCGGCTCTGGCAAAAGATGTATCGTCGCACGATGTACTTCGGCCGTTCCTCCGTCACCATCACGGCGATGGCCGCGATCGACATGGCCCTGTGGGATTTGAAGGGAAAACTGTACGGCCAACCGATCCATCGCTTACTCGGCGGCAAACAGCACGACCGGATCAAGGCGTATGCGTCGATTTTGTTTGGACGCGATGGAGCCGAAACGAAGGCCATCGCGGAACACTGGCGTGAGGCCGGATACCGCGCGATCAAGTTCGGTTGGGAGCCGATGGGGCAGAGCGAATCGCTCGACATCGAGTTGGTGCGATCGGCTCGCGACGGGATCGGCGACGGGACGCTGCTGATCGACGCGGGCTGTGTCTGGGATGCGCGCACTGCACTCCAACGAGCCAACTCGTTCGAGCAGTATCAACTCGGCTGGCTCGAAGAGCCGCTGCGGCCCGACGACGTGGAAGGCTACCGCTGGCTTCGCGATCGTTCACCGATCCCGATCGCGGGCGGCGAGGAAGAGTGTGGTCGCGAAGCGTGGCGTCCGTTGATCGAGGCGCGGGCACTCGATGTCTATCAAGTCGATCTCGCCCGCAATGGCTTCACCGATGCCGACTACATCAAGCAGCGCGTGCAGGAGATCGGCGCGCGACTCTGCAACCATTGCTACACCAGTCCCGTCACTGTTGCCGCCAGTCTGCACTGGCTGTCCACCTGTCGCGACGCCTTCCTGTTTGAAGACTGCGTGGACGACTCGCCGCTTCGACATCAACTGACTCACGAGCGAGTGCAAGCGGTGGACGGATGGATCACGCCACCGGACGGCCCTGGCTTGGGCGTCACGTTGGACGAAGACTTCATCGCCTCGCACCTGATCGCCGAATCGGGCCGCACCAGCGAGACCTCGCGCGGTCAGTGATGAGGCATCTGAGCGGGACGGCGTCAGCCCTTGGCTCTTGGGCGTAAGCCCGCTTTGGAAGAACCGGGGGCTGACGCCGACCCGCTCAGAAACCGCTCACTTTGTGCCGCGCGAGGTATCGCTCGCCGGACTATTTGTTAGGCAGGCGGATCGTGCCGTCCCAATTGGCGGGGGCGGTGCGGTTGTGCAGGACGATGTGCTGCATCAAAAAGTCTTGGGCGCGGTCGCTGGCGGGCATCCCGTGCAGACAGCGATAGGCTTGATCCCAGCGTCCCTCGGTGAAGTGATCGACTCCCAATTCGTACTCGGCGACGTGCGCGTCAGTCAGTTCGGGGAGTTCCGTTTCGGGCGGAAGTAACTCACTGACGACGGCGGGCGTTTCCATCCCGTAGGGCAGCAGGCGACCCAAGCGGCGCAGGCGGCCTTCGCTGGAGGCGAGTCGCGGCCGCACGATCTTGGCGGTCGCTTCATCGACGACGATCGGCACTCGGAGTTGCTTGGTCATGCTTTCGAGGCGACTCGCCAGATTGACGACCGGGCCGAACACGGTGACTTTCACTTGTTCGGCCGTGCCGATCTTGCCTGCCACCGCGCGACCATGTGCGATGCCGATCCCCATCGCGAAGTCAGCCAGCGGATGGTTCTTCGTGGCGGCCGCTTTCGCGAACGCGGCGCGAATGCCGAGTGCCGCGCGACACGCATGAACGGCCGCATCGGGTGACGGAAATGGCCAGCCCCAGAACCCGAGCGTCGCGTCTCCCTGAAAGTCGCCCGTGACGCCGCCATGTTCCAAAATGTGATGCGTCATCACACCGAGTGCCCGGCTGACTCGTTCGAGCAGTCCGATCAAGTCGCCCGCCGCCGACTCGGCCCGCTGACTGAAGCCACGCAGATCGCAGAACATCACCGTCACATCACACTCACTCGGTTCGAGCAGCGTCGTGTCGAGTTCATCTCCCAGAGCGGCGAGGACTGGCGGCGCGAAGAACTGCCGCAGTCCGGCCTTCTGCCGCTCGAAGCGGCGCGCGCGAACGACCGCGCTGATGATCTCCGCGACGAGTTCCGTGAACTTCACATCGGCTTCGAGTTGCAACGTGTCGGAGAGCGTCGTGCCCGGTACGAAGGTCTTGCCCATCCGACCGGCCACGTACAGTCCGGTCGGCTCGGTGGCGAGGCCCGGCACCGGCGTGCAGTAGGCCCAGTCGAACTCTTGCATCAGTGTTTGGTCGTGCTGCTTCGGGGAGTTCTTCTCCCAGATGTGCAGCACGCTGGCCCGCCGCTTTTCGAGCGCCTCCACGACCAGCCGCCGCGACGGGCGGAACGGTCCCGCAGTCTCGCGCCGTCGATCCCAATGCAGCAGGGGAATGTCTTCGGTCCCGCCCGCCGTCACGATCGCGACCGCCTCCGCATGGACGATCCCCTTGAGCAGCAAATTGACCAGCCGATGAAACAGCTCGCCATCATTCGCCGCTCCCGCGATGACTTCGGGAAGATGCGTCAGCACCTCGATACGGTTCTCGGGATCTTGGTATCGGATCTTGCGCAGCTCTTGCGGCTTGAAGGCGAACTCTTCGACGGGCGCGGCTACGACGGAACCGTCCGCCTCCGCTTCCAACAGATAGAACGAGGTCGCTCCCACGACAAAGTGCTGCCCGATCTCCACCCGACACGACTCGACCGATTCCCCCGCGAAGAAGAGCGGGTTGCGAGCCGACTCGACACGCTTGAGCTGCACGTGACCGGGCTGCACGTCGAGCTGCACATGGCGGCGTGAGAGCAAGCTGTCCCACGGAATGCTGAGGCTCGCGTCGGACGCCCGTCCGATGACATGGTTCTCGCCCGGTCGCAAGAGCTGCCGCCGCGACTGAGACGGCTCGGCCCCCTGCATCATGAGTTCAAGCACTGTCGCCTCCCTTTACGTTGTCGGTCCCCTTCGCGGTCAACGACAACGTCGTCGTGTTGCCCGACGGAGACTGTCGCCGCCAGAAGCGGAGCCAGCGCGGACCGCGTTCATTCAACAAGGCCACGATCAGCCACCACGATCCCGCGACGAGGCCGAGCATGACGAGGACGGCTCCCAGCGCGGACGAGAAGAGTCGCGCTTGCAGGTCTTCCACAGGCTGCAACGCGGACTTCTTTCGTTCTTGTACGACGGCGACCCAATCGGTGCCGCGCACACGACTGAACGCCGCAAGCCATTCGCCGCCGTAGGTCGCCGGGTCGAGCTTGCCGATCGGATCGATGTAATGCCGCGTTCGATCCGGCTCAGTCCGCGTGGTTCGTTCCTCGGCGGAGTCCCCTGGGGCGGACTCTTGCAAAAGGTGTTCGAGGTCCAGCAGCACATCCTGTTTGGCAACGCCGACCAGACTGAGCTTCTCGAACCCGGATGAGCCAAGCGAATCGAGGTTGCCCTTCGTCATCCATTCGTGCGCGAGCAACGTCCACGGCCGCTGCCGTCCATCGACAGAGCGCCCGTCAAGAATCGCGAACTCACGACCGACGCCATCGCTCCCCTGTGAACGCAGGCTGCGCTCGTAGTCCTGCAACAGACTGCTCAGCGAGAGCGATCTCGCCAGAACGCCGATCACGCGAGATTCATCATCCGGCGCGAAGATGGGGACCGAGAGCGCGATCAAATCGTGCTGCTGAGTCGTACCACGATAGGGAATCGAAACGTACGGCTTTGTGATCGGCGCGACACCGACCGGCACCTCGTTCTCGGGGTAGTGAAAGCCGCCGCCGTGGAAGTAGTCGCGATACGCATAGCCTCCATCCAGCGACATGCTGATGACGTTGCGCCACCGCTGCACGCCGCCCGCGTCGAGCAGGAACCAACTGTCATCGAGCGACCGGCCGAGTCCCTTCCATCGCTTGTCGTTCTGCTTCTTGAAGTCATTCAACAAGTCCCACAGGGGCTGTCGTTCCTCGCGCGGCTGAGATGCAAAGTTGATGATCGCCCGCTGGAGTTCTTCATCAGCGGCGATCGCCTCCAACTCCGCCTGCCGATCTCCCAGATCGCGATTGATTCCTTCCGCCAGCAGGTTGACGGTGAGCACGTCGCTTTCGAGTGCCCGCCGCGTGAGACTCGATTGCGTCGTGCGGATCGCGTCATTCATCGCCTCGATCGCCAGCGGCGCTGTCCCCAACAAGAGCAGCGCCGGCAGGACCAGCCCGAGCAACACGAGCGGCCTGCGTGCGCGAAACCGTTCCCGCGCGATCAGCCGGTCCAGCACCGCCTGGGCGTTTGGGAATCGCTTCGCCGGGTCGGATGCCAGGCAACGATCGACAATCTCCGCCAGATGCTGATCGACGCCCGAGACGCGTCGATGCGCCTGTGGTCTCACCTCATTCCGCACGATTTGGCGATAGATCGTCAACCGTTCCTCCAGCGACCGCGCATCGCTCAACCGGCGATCGTTCTCATCCGTGCGAAACGGGGGTGAGCCGGTCAGCATGTGATAGACGAGTGCCCCGAGCGCGTACACGTCCCACTTCGCATCGGGGACCGCCTTGAGGTCCGCTTGCTCGGGAGCCATGTAGTACAACGTCCCCAACGCGTGACTGTTCTCATCTGCGAGTCGCGATTGTCCGAAGTCGCACAAACGCGGCTCGAAGTCTTGGTCAAGCAAAATATTTGCCGGCTTGAGATCGCAGTGCAGGATGCCGCTGCCGTGCGCATGAACCAATGCCTGACAGACGCGCGTCGCAATCCGCACCGCGTCGAGGGGAGTGAGCGGACTGCCGTTCAATCGCGCGGCCAGCGACCCGTTCTCTAAGTACTCCATCACGTAATACGGCGGGTCGTGATCCCAGCCGACCGCCAGCAACCCGACGATGTTGCGCGAGGTGTACAGCACGGCCAGCTTCTCGACCTCGCGCCCCAGCAGCGACCAATCGACACCGCGCCGATGTGTGTAGAGCTTGATCGCGACATGCTTGCCCGTGTTCTGCTCGCGAGCCAACCAGACCGATCCGTACTTCCCCTCGCCGATCGACTTGAGAATGCGATAGCCCGGCACCGATGCGGGGGCTTCGCCCGCCAACGCGCTCAATTCCCGAGCACGTTCGACCGACTCGACACCTTGGTCGAGCGTCTCCTCCAGAGGTCGCTGATCACTCGAAACACCCGTGTTCGCAGCACGCATAGATTGCACTTCGTCTGATTTCGTGTTTTGCCTGAAACGTCTGGATGCACCCGCCAAAAGTAGCCTTCCTCGCTCCGCGTGAAGAGAGCCGAACACCGAATGACGCTGTTTCCCGCCGATCCGGGTTGCTGGTGACTCGGCTGACTTCACGCGGAGCGAGGAAGGCTACTTTTGTCGGTCACGTCCGTCTTCACTTTTTTTCTCGGACGATCTTCAGCAGCAGCTTTTGGGCGTCACGATAGCGGGGCGCGGCTTCGAGGGCTTGCAGGACGTGCGACTTGGCTCGCGGGTCGGCCTGTTGGTGGAGGAGTTTCGCGAGGCGGAAGTGAAGTTCGGCTGGGTCGTCGGGTTCCATGAGGAGCAACGCTTCGAGAGCGGTGAGTGTCTCGGAGGTGTCTTTCAACTGCTCGGAGACTGTGGCGTGGGCGCGTTGGACTTGAGGGAGCAGCGGGTTGATGGCCAGCAGTTGGCGAACGGTCTCGCGCGCGGCGGGCCAGTCAACGGGAGTCGATTGGAGTTCGACGAGTCTCAGCAATGATGGCACGGCCGAATCGGCGCGAGTCGCGTACTGTTCGAGAACACGTTGTTCGGCGGCGACCTCTTTCAGTTCCCTGTGGATGGCGGCGAGCAACTCATACGGACAGTCGTCGCCGGTCTGTTCGGGGTAAAGTTCAATCAACTTGGTGAGCGGCTTCTTGGCCTCGGCGAACTCGCGTTTTTCGATGAGTTGGATGGCGAGGACCGTCAGTCCTTGAAGGCTGGTCGGGTGATCGGCCACCCAGCGGACGAGGCGATCCGGATCGTCATCGTCTCGAACGGCGGAGAGGTCGTACTTTTCCCAATCGAGGTTCGGGGCGAGTTCTCGCGCCATCTGGGTCGCGTGCGTGCGGAACTCTTCTTCGAGCTGGTCGAGCGGCGCGAGATGGCGTTCCAGCGCGGCGTCGATTGGCAGTCCGGTGGCGAGATCATCGAGCACCTTCTTCAGTGCGTCGATGCCGTATTGTTCGATGAAGAACTCGACGACGAGCGACGATTGGAAGTAGGCGAAGTTCAGCTCGGCGGATGACTCGGGACGCAGGAACGCGCCGCTTAGCTCGCGAATCGCCATGAGGCGGCCGCTCAGGATGCGAGTTCGGTTCATCGCGTTCATGCGCTGGCCCCACGTCGGGTGCGCCTGACGCTCCTCGTAAACCGAGATTCCTTCGCTCAGCCAGCGCGGCATCCGGTTGTGAGTCTTCTCCAACGTCACGACGTGACAGAACTCATGCCACAGCACGGCCTGCCAGTTGGACGGATGATCCTTCTGGGACGCAGGGCTATTCGCGGTGATGACCTTGCCGAAGCAGACGCCCAAATAACCGGCGACGCCCGGCATTCCGAAGGTTCTTACGGCGAAGTCATTTGGCTCGGGAAAGATTTCGACCGTGATGCGGTCTTTCAATTCGAGGCCGTACTTGGTGCAAAGTTTTTCCTTGGCGCGTTTGAGTAAGTCGAGCACGGCAGCGCCGTAGATGGCCGCTTCCTTGGCCTCCATCCGCACGATGAAGCTGTCGTTTTCGAGTGTCTTGTACTTGGCGAGGGCATCGCGAAGCTGCAGCAGGTTGAAGACGTGAACGTCGTAGGCGTCGGCTTTCGCGGCCGCTTCGCCGAGCTTCCAACCTTCGTCCTCTTTGCCCAACCGGAGGAAGTCCTGCGCGAGTTGAATGCGTGCTGGCAGAAAGTTGTCTTCGAATGCGAGGGCCTGCTGCTGGTGTGCGGCTCCCTCGGTGAAGCGGTACTTCTGTGAGAGTTTTTTTCCGATCAGATGATCGACGAGTGGGTTCTCTTTCCACGTCGAGAGGGCGGCGGCGCGGTACTCGGTCGCGTGCCGTTGGTCGTTCTTCAGCCCGGCGATGATCGAGCGGTAAGCCCACGCGGCGGGATGCTTCGGGTTGACGGAGAGGATCTTGTCGAGCACGTCATTCGCGTTGTCGTACTGCTCGGCGTCGATTGCGTTCTCGGCCTGATGCAGCAACGCGCCGAGATGTCGGTAGTTGGCCTTGAGGCAGAGCGTTAAAGCATGGGCCGCCAGCGGAGGCTCACTGCGGTCGAGGCTCTGCGCCACGCCAAACTGCAGGTCCGCATCGTCAGGATACTTTTTGACGGCCGCCTGAAACGTGTCGGCCGCCAATGCAAAGTCCTGTTTGGCGAGAGCCAACTCGCCACTGGCGAGCAATGCGTCGCGATGCAGCGGATGGAGCTTGAGTGCCCGATCAAAAAAGTTCTCCAGCACGAGGCGGGCATCGGATCCAATGAGGACCGCCGTGCGACCGAGCGACACGAGATTGTCCGCATCCGAGTACCGCCACGGGGCGCGACCGGCCTGATCGACGATCTCGACCTGCCAAGTGGACGCCTGCTTCGAGTCGCCACTCATCCGAGCGGCCTCGATCCCCAAGTGCCGCATCCGCACGCTCCACGAGTACCGCGCGAGGCCATTGACCAGCGTGTCGTGAGCGGCTTTGTACTCACCCGTCTGTAATTCGGCCTCGGCCTTGAGCAGGTAGTACTCCTCACCGAACAGCCGCGCCTGAATCGCCTTGTCGGTGATCTTGATGCAGGTCGCATGGTCTCCCGCCCGCAACGCCTTCGTCGCGTCTTCGAGTTCCGCCGCGGTCACGTCGTGTACTGTGGCCAGCGATGCCGTCGCCAAAATCAACGCCGTCCAGACGCGACGGAGAACGTGTGGCAAACGCCGAGAATGTGCCTGAATTGTTGAGTCATCGTCGCCGCACTCACCGTTGCTCATCGTTCAGCCTCCCAGATGGGGCGGAGTGTATCTGGCGTGTCCGGCAGGGAACAGGACTCGGCAGGCAACGCTCAAGTTCAATCACGGCGGCGACTTTGGTTCGATCGCAGGGCCATCGCATTTTTTAACGTAGGGTGGAACCAACTCGCTTCGAACACCGGCCCACCATTAGAAACCTTCGAGAAATCAGGGTGGGCCGGCGCGGCGAAACGCCGCTGGTCCCACCCTGCATCCTGTCCAACTTAAAAAACACATTGGCTCTGGATCGACCGCAGATGGTCTTCTCACACTTCGGCAACTTTGGCTATAAGCCCGCTCCAAATTGGGTCGAGAGTTTGAACCGAACGAAGTGAAACGAATGCCAGACACTCACGCGGCGCGACATGTTCCCGTGCTGTTGCGCGAGGTTGAACGGGTACTGGAGCTACGCCCCGGTTTGATTGTGCTGGATGGCACCGTGGGAGCGGCCGGGCATTCCAAAATGATTGCGGATCGAATCGGTCCAGAGGGGCGGCTAATCGGGCTGGATCGTGATCCGATGATGCTGGCCTTCGCCACGCAGGCGTTGGTCGAGATGCAGAATGTCACCTTGAAACAGGCCAGCTATGTTGAGTTGCCCGAGGTTCTGAGCGGACTCGGCGTGGCGGGCGTTGATCGTGTCTTGTTGGATTTGGGATTGTCGTCAGATCAGTTGGCGGACGAGTCGCGCGGCTTTGGCTTTCGCGTGGATGGGCCGCTCGATTTGAGATTCGATACACGGCGCGGCCAGTCGGCGGCGGAGTTCATTCGGACGGCGGGTGAAGTGGAATTGGAGCGAGTGCTGCGGGAATACGGCGAGGATCCGGCGAGCGGTCGGATCGCGCGGTTTCTGGCGGCGCGAGCGGCTTCCGCACCGATCACGACGGGAGTCGAGTTGGCCGAAGCGGTGGCCGAGTGCATGAACGTGCAGCGGCGTGAAGCGGGAGACAAACACCCGGCGACGCGCGTCTTTCAAGCATTGCGAATCGCGGTAAACGATGAGTTAGGCCACGTTGCCCGTGGATTGGAAGAGTCGGTGTTTCGATCACTGAAGCCGGGCGGACTGGCGGCGGTCATCACGTTTCATTCGTTGGAAGATCGGATCGTCAAACAGGAGTTTCGTCGGACGGAGCGTTGGGAAAACCTGACCTCCAAGCCGATCGTGGCCACTCACCAAGAACAGCGATTCAACCCGCGCAGTCGCTCGGCCAAGTTACGCGTGGCTCGCAAAATCGGGTGAGTGCGAAGAACACCAACCCGCAGCGTGAGCAAGGATGGATCGTGAGCAAGGATGTTGATCGACTTCGTCCTTGCTCACGCTGCGGGTTGGTGTGGTTCGCAAATAGATTGAGTTCAGTTCAAGCAAGTTCTCTGGAAGGAAGGAGCCTCCCTCATGACGCGCGAAACCAAGGTCGGGCTGTTGATGGTCATGCTGCTCGTCGGCGTATTCGGCTTCATGGTCTACAAGAAGATCCATCGCCCCTCAGAAGCTTTGGCCGGACAGCCGGTCGAAGGAAATCCCGCAGACAGGGCCACGGGTGGCAAAGACTCGACCGCTTCACCGTTCGAGACGGCCAGCGCACAGGGTGGACCGGTTGGCCGACGAGTTGTCCCCGCAGCCGCTGCTGAGCCTGGTGCGCTGATTGACAATCCGGCGGCAGTCAGTGCCTCACCGCGCGAAGTCGATCCGTTTGATGTGACCTCGAAGTCCGTTCTCAAAACGAACGACATTCCCGTTCAACCGGTTGCTCAAGTGAAGCCCAACCTGCCGACCTCCGTCTCGAGCGACGACGCGTTTGCGGATGCCTTTTCACAACCGGCGACCGCAGCCGCGCGTCCGGCTGCGACAGTGGCTTCGTCGGAACCCGCGGCCAACTTCGACCCGTTCGATCGCGACGCTCGTCCGGCGACAGCGGCAGCAACGACCGTGATTGAATCTGATCGAAGTCCATCCGCAGCCGCCAGCGATCCGTTCGAGGCTCCGCTAGAAGTCGCTCAGCCCGTTTCCCGCAGCGCTACGGCGGACGTGACCGTGGACGAGCGTCCCGCCGTCGAGGTCGATCCGTTTGACGCCGCTCCGCAATTTACGGCAAGTAACGCGCGCGAACCGGCAGCTCAAGTGGGCGATCCTTTTACCCAAGACCGAACTCCCGTTTTGGAGGCTCCGGTGAGTGAGCCTGCTTCACGATCGACGACCGGATTTGACGTGATCGAAGAACCAGCGCAGCCCGTGCCTGCAACCACGACTCCACTCACAGCGCCGCCAGCAATGAAGGCACCCGCGTTTGAATCGCCTCCGTCCACCAGTCCGATTGCATCGGAATCAACTCCCGCCAGAACAGCCACTGCAGACGACGACCGCTTGGGTGGCTTTCGTCCCACTGATGTGAGTCAACGCGCGATGAATGAGTTCACACGCGAAGAGCGCACGGCAACGACGGCGATTCCCGTGAGCGATCCCTTCGGGGAAGCGCGGCGTCCCGCCCCCACGGGCCGAGTGGATGAAGACTTCGCGCCGCGCGCAATCTCAAAACCACTGGTGCCGGGCGACACGTACAACATCGAACCGAACGACAACTTCTGGACAATCTCACGCAAGAAGTACGGGACCGGTCGGTACTTCATGGCCCTGTCGCAGCACAATTTGAAAGTGATCCCCGATCCCAAACGGATGAAACCCGGAGTCACAATCGCCACGCCTCCGGCCGCAGAATTGGAACGAACGTACTCCACACTGATCCCGGCAGCGGCTCCTGCCGAACCAGTCTTGGCCGGATCGGTACAACCCGCGCGATCGACCTTATCGACAACGGCCACCAAGGATGAAGTGCCGGGCTTCTTCGTTTCGGCCGACGGTGTCCCGATGTACCGCGTGGGTCAGGAAGACACGTTGAGCGTCATCTCGCAGCGTCATCTCGGTCGATCCTCACGCTGGGTGCAGGTCTTCGAGATGAACCGGGAGATCCTCACGGACGGCAACTCACTCAAGCTCGGCACGGTGTTACGGCTTCCTGGCGACGCCAGCCGAGTTGAGGTGGTGGCAATGCCCCGACTCAACCGATGACGGGGAGTCCTCGGGCAATGCGCTGTCCGAGTCCTATTCCACGTATCTGCTGAGAGTCTTGCCGTGTTCTTTCGTTTCGGGGCGGCACTGGCGTTGGTGGTGGCGATCGCGCTGGCGGGGACGGCCTTGGAAACGCAGAACCTCGCGTACAAGCGGCAACTCAGCCAGCAGCAGTATCGCTTGGAAGTTCTTGTTGAAACGCAGGCCAGTCTGAAGTTGGAAGCTCAGCGGTTGGGAACGCCCGCCAAGTTGTTTGACGCACTCCAGAAAGACGGTGCGACACTGCATCGCCCCGCTAAGCCGCAACGTCACGACGAGCGACGGACTCCACTGTTGAACTGGAATCACTCGGCAGCACACAGGCCGGAATGAGGTCGTTGT
>CAMAYU010000022.1 GCA_945862235.1 Schlesneria paludicola DSM 18645 | reverse complement strand
CCCTCGAACCACACGGCGAGTTCTGATCGTCGAGTGAACAGCCTCTCTCGAGGCTCCGCACAAACTCTCTCTGTCTCTCTCAGCACCACGTCCCATCGCACCGCAGGTCTCTCGCACCACCCGAGACCTGCGGTGTGGGCGTTCTTTGGACCGTGGGTGAGTCAGCTATACCCACGCGGCCACGGCAAGATGTTTAACCGCGTTCCTCTGGGGAGCGTGCTGGAGTTGCGAGTCGCCCGAGCAACGCGCCCCCCTCCCAAAGGGTCGCGGTTAAACAGGCAAACGCCTCTTAGTTGGCCGCGAGCGAGTTAATCAGAGGCCCGTCAGCGCCAATCAAGATGCGCCCGCCAAAAGTAGCCTTCATCGCTCCGCGTGAAGAGAGACGAATGCTGAATGACGCTGTTTCCCGTGTCTCCGGGTCGCTGGTGACTCGGCTGACTTCACGCGGAGCGATGAAGGCTACTTTTGCCCGTTAGCGCCAATCGAACATTTCGCCGGTGAGTCGTTCGAACGCTTCGACGTACTTCGCGCGCGTTCGTTCGATGACATCGTCGGGAAGGACGGGGGGCGGACTGTTCTTGTCCCACGTCGTCGATTCGAGCCAGTTGCGGACGAACTGCTTGTCGTAGCTCGGGGGGCTGCTGCCGGGAGCGTATTGATCGGCGGGCCAGAAGCGCGAGCTGTCCGGTGTCAGCACTTCATCGATCAAGATGATCTTGTCGCCAAGCAAGCCGAATTCAAATTTGGTGTCGGCGAGAATGATGCCACGTGACCGAGCGAAGTCGGCGGCCTTGGTGTAGATGTGCAGACTCAACGCACGCAGGGCGGCGGCGTGTTCGGGGCCGACGATCTCGATCATCCGCTCGAAGGAGATGTTCTCGTCGTGCCCGGTCGCCGCCTTGCTGGCCGGAGTGAAGATCGGTTCGGGGAGCTGATCGCTCTCACGGAGACCGGCCGGGAGCTTGAGGCCGCACACGGTTTGAGTCGCTTGGTACTCCTTCCAGCCAGACCCGGCGAGGTATCCGCGCACGACGCACTCGACCGGAAAGACGCTGGTCTTGGTGACGACCATGCTGCGGCCATCGAGTTCGTCCCGGCAGGTCTCAGCGGGGAGCGGGACATCGCCGGGGTTCATGCTGAGAAGATGGTGCGGCACATCGAGAAAGCCGAACCAAAACCGGCTGAGCTGTGTGAGGACTCGCCCTTTGTCCGGGATGCCACTCGGCAGAACCCAGTCAAACGCGCTGATCCGGTCGGTGGCGACGAAGAGCAAGCGGTCGCCAAAGTCGTAGACATCGCGCACCTTGCCGCGTAAGGGCGTTCGTCCGGGAACAGAACTCTGGAGCAGTGGCGTCGTGGATCGTGAGGGCATGTTGTTGCTTGGCAGTCTATTGAAAACCCTACCGGACTTGCCCCGGTGGCTCGCAGGTCTGTGCACTACTTATCGGAGAACCTCAGTGGAACGGAGTAGGGCAAAAACCTGATTCCACGGGGGCAAGCCCGGTGGGGTTCGGTTGATGGTTCGCACGGTCGCCGAGCCTATCACTGGAGCGTTTGTTGAACAACCCGATGCGCGTTACTACACTCCTTCGGGCTTGGGGACGGCTCCGTGGCGCTGACTTGGAATGGTCCGTCATTGATGAAATCCGCAGTCCTCCGTTCGTGAGATGGATCTCAGCAATCGCCCGGCTCATCGAGCTATCGCCTTCCCCTTGATCGACGCAGGTTCCTGATGGTTTCGACCGCGTACTTCGACACCTGCCACACACGTAAGGGCCGTTCATGGGCCTGATCCGTTTCATCGTCTATCCGGCGTCCGTCATCGACGACTTGCCGGAGGCGTACCGTGGTTACTTGACCGGTGCCGATGGTCGGGTCTTCTCGACCCGGATCGAGGTCGAAGACAACATCGTCGGTTGTCGGCGGATGAGTTCCGAGAGCTGCAAGTTTCACGTCGCTTGGCCTGTTCCCGGATTCGGTCGGCCGGTAATTGCGACGGCCTCATTGCCCGAGCGCGAGCAACCGTATCTGCTGCCGGTGGAGTTGGCTCGCGGGAAGATCGTGCAGGTGCGAAATCAGGCCTCGCAGTGGGAACTGTCGGGGATGCGCGTGCCTCCGGAATTCGCGGAACCCTCACGGCTCGCCCATCGCGCGTTTTCGCGAGCAGCCTCTTGCCAAGATCGGCCAGAGGAAGCGACACAACTCGCCAACGAAGCGCTGCATCATGCCTGTGCTGCTGCTGAAATCTTGACGAAGGGTTACGCCAATCAGGCGTTGCAAGGGCGACTGCAGCGTTTTCAAGGTTTGCCCGCATCGATCGGTTGCGAACTGCAAGGTTCGATACCGAGTCCCGACGCGAACGAACTGTTCTCCGCCGCGTTCAACTCCGCAACCGTCTCCATCCCGTGGAACAAGATCGAAGTCGTCGAGGGTGAGTACAACTGGGAGCCGTGTGATCGGCAGTTGGAATGGTGCGAGCAACAGAAGCTGATGGTCCGTGGTGGTTCGCTGCTCGACCTCGGTCCCGGTGGCCTTCCCACGTGGTTGGCTCGCTGGGAACACGACATCTTCAATCTGCAAAGCTTCGTGTGCGACTTTGTGGAGACCGCGATCTCGCGCTACGTTGGTCGCATTCGGCTGTGGGAGATCGCCGCGCGATTGAACAGCGGCGGCGCATTGGCTTTGACCGAAGCCAGCTTGCTGACACTCGCCGCGCGCGTATTGGACGTGGCGCGACAGGTCGATGAAGAGGCCCAATTGCTGATTCGCATCGACCAGCCGTGGGGCGATTATCAGTCGCGCGGACAACACCGTCTGTCGCCGATGCAGTTGGTCGATGCGCTGCTCCGTTCGGCGGTCGGTCTGGCGGGAGTCAACCTTGAGCTGGCGGTCGGTTACCTGCCGCGCGGCAGTGCTCACCGCGATCTGCTCGATATCTCGCGGCTGATCGACGCGTGGAGCGTACTGGGCGTCCCGATTCACGCGACGCTCGCGTGCCCATCGAGCAGTGATGACGATGGGCTGGCTGGTCCCGAATGGGAAGTCGAACCGCGCATGTGGGCACAGCCGTGTGATGAAGCGGGACAGGCCGAGTGGATCGACCGAGTCCTCGAGTTGTTGTTGGCCAAACCTTCGGTCGCGGGTGTGTCACTCAGCCATTTCAGCGATGGCGATCCTCACACGTTCCCGCAAGCGGGATTGCTCCGCCCGGATGGGACTCCCAAGCTGGCCCTCGAACGGATCATCACGCAGCGCCAACGGCACAAACGCCGCGATTGAGTGGCCTGCTGAATGCCGCTGTAGGACGGGCACTCTTGCCCGTCTCTGGGCGTTAAAAACTGACGAGCAAGAGTGCCCGTCCTACATCTTCCACCAAGCGGTCTGCCGCGACGATTCCCTGTCAAATCGACGGGGTGTTGCTAAACTGCCGCCCGGCCTTTGACTCCCTCATCGGCCCTTCTCTGCTGCCACTGTCCCGGCCGATTCACCGTCGGCCGGTCTCGTTTGAATTCACACGCTCATCACCAAGCAAGGATCGGCCCGATGTCGCTCAACCCGTATGACCCCTGCGCCTGCGGCAGTGGAAAGAAGCTGAAGTTTTGTTGTCTGAATATCGCCGACGAAATGGACCGCATCGTCCGGTTGTCCACGGGGAATCAGCCTCATATCGCCTTACAGCAACTGGAAATCTTGGCTCGCAAGTTTCCGGCCAATCCGTGGGTCGGCACGACACGCGCCATCATTCTGCTCGAACAAGGTGAAGCCTCAACAGCGCGCGACGTGCTGCGCGCATTGGTCGAACACCAGCCGGACCACGAGTTCGTGATCGCCCTGCTGGCCGCAGCCCTCTTTCAAGCCGATGGTTTCGATGCGGCCAAGAAGGCGATCCATCGCGCGTTCCAAAAGAGTGCGAAGAAGTACTCATCCATGGTCAGCGGCATCGCCGCATCGATGGCCATGATCCTCATGAATCGTCAACAAGTCATGGCCGCGCGCGAGCATCTCGGTCTGGCTTTGAGACTCGCCCCCGAGAAGCAACGCCAAGATCTGTTCGTGCAGTTGCTTGAGTTCGATGGCGAGGAAGGCATTCCTTACCCAATGCGTGGCACGCACCTGCTGCCCAGCATCCAAGGGACCGAAGAGCAGCAGAAGGAAATCAAGAAGGCCCAGAAGTACGCGGCGGTCGGTTGCTGGAGTACCGCAGCCGATCTGTTTCTGTTGCTCACCCGCACGCTGCCCGAGTCGGCTGAGCTGTGGCATTCGGCCGGTCTGTGCCGCGCATGGGATGGCGACGAAGCGACCGCAGCGGAGGCACTGCACCGAGCCGCTCAGTTGTATGGGGACTTCGCCGCTGCCGTCGAATGCGAAACGCTGGCTCAACTGTTCGACCGGCACACGTCCAAAGACGTGATCGATATCTGCACCTACGAAGGCCAAGTGGAATCGGTCGGGCGGTTGCTGACGGTCCTCGATGCACAGCCCCGACTGGCGCGAGTGACATTGCCTCCCGCCAATCCCGATCAACAACACACTCCCGTCGCTGGCTATCAGATTCTCGATCGCCCGCAGTGGACGGGAGACGACTTCACGCAGTTGACCCTCGATTCGCTGCCGCGATTGCAGTCGCACTTGTCCGTCTACGATGCGAATCCGGACGACAACGAACCACCGACACTGTTCATCAGCGGTGATCGTGGGGCTGCGTTGGAAGCGGCGCGATCGCTGATCGAAACGGTCTCAACCGGACTGATGCAGTGGAAAACGGACAAGCCGCAGCCCGAAGTCACCGGGGGAGTTCCGACCGAGTCGATGACTCTCCGCTGGAGTTGGTCGCTGCCGAAGGGGACTCCCATTCGAGTCAGCCGCAAACTTCGGGACCAACAATGGCAAACGATCCTGAACGAAACGTGGCCCGCAGCACCGTTGAAAGTGTTAGGAGGCCGTTCACCGAGCGATGCGGCCACCGACCCGAAGTACAAGGTCGCACTCACCGCCGCCGTGTTCATGCTCGATGCACACTGCCAACAGCAGGGGCACGAACTGAATCTCGATGCGACGTTGACCAGGTTTGGTCTGACGCCACTCGCGCCGCTGGATGTCGATGAGCGGACACTGCTCAGCGGTCAGTCGGTCATGCAGATGCACCGCCTGCCAATCGAACGGCTAACGGACGCGCAGCTCAACGCGGTGGTGAATCGCGCGCTGCTGACGCGCCACGACCGGTTTCTGTATGCCGTGCTGAAGACGGCACTCGCACGACCGGCCTGCGAAGCCGAACTCGATCTGCCCCGCGTTCACCGCGCGCTGGTCGAACTCTGCTCGCGACACGGTCGCCGCGAAGAGGGGTTGCAATGGATCGATGTCGCCCGCACGAAAGTCCCCGAAGATGGCAAGAGCTTCGAGCACCACTGGAATTGGGACATCAACGAACTGACCGTGCGACTCGAAGAACCGAGCGATCCGGGACTCCAGCCGCTGCTCGACCGGTTCGTCAATTACTACTCGCCCAAGGTGCCGCAAATGCGCGGATACGTCGAACGTATGTTGGAGTCGGTGGGCGTTCCTTCACCGTGGGAGTCGATCAACATCGTCACGGCGGGCAACATCTCCGCACCGACGGGCGGAGTCTGGACTCCGGGGGCTTCCGCCGCAGAGACCGCTGGCAACAAGCTGTGGTTGCCGGGGCAATGACGTAAGTGATCGGGACGGCGTACCGTCGTCGCCGTAGTGCAGAACCCTTGGCCCGGACGAAGCCGCGAGAGAGTCGGACTCAAATCAATTTTGTTTTGACGACATCGTCCGGACCAAGGGGTCCGGGCTACGGAACCCACTCGCGGGATTTCGTGTTCTGTTGGCCGCGTCCGGGATCACTGCGATCGGTCCTTTTCCGTTCACGTCACGAGTAGCAGCGTGAGGAGGACCGCGGCCACGCTGAGCAACGATGCGGCGAGGTCGAACTCAATGTGACCGATTTGTAGGGATTCAAACTGTTGAGCGAACCAACCGGGGAGTCGCACTGTGAACGCCGGGAAGAGGTTGTCGGTCAACAATCGTTCTCCGTGCCGAGCGAGCTTCACCCATGTTTGCAGTGGGGTTGTGATCAGAAACTCCATCACCTCGTCCACGTAGAGCCGTCGCTGGCTGAGTTGCACCAGTGGCTGATACCAAGCGTCACGCGCGGAGTACGTGGTTGTTGAACGAGACCTTCGCCACACGAAGGCCGTTCCGATGAACACGGCAACTTGTGCGAGGACGACTCGTCCCACATCGTTCGCCAGCGGCGCGGCTTCGGTCGCACCCAGCGACCAAGCTCGCCAAGACGCCAGATCGAACAGTCCTGCCGCGAGAGCCGCGTAGACAACGCCAATTTGTGATGTCACGAGGAAGGCCGACGCGCTGCGTGGATGAGCTTGCCCGCAAGCCACGAACGCGCCGAGAACCGCTGCGAGCGTACTCAATCCGCCCAGCAGCGCGAGCGGTGCGTCGGCCGAAACGATCAACGGCTGGAACCGCAGCAGCAGCCACACTGCGGCGGGGACGTAGCCCACGAGATAGATCATCACCCAAACCGGCCGGTCCCAGGTGGAGGCTCCGGCGTGCCAGCCGAAGCAAGGGAAGAGGCCGCTTCGGCCCAACGCACTGAGCACCAGCAGGCAGCCGATGAAACCGGGAAGTGCCGGGTTGTTCTCGCCCAACGCGGCCAAGCCCTCGGCAGACACGATGCGGTCGATCACAGAGGTTTGACAAGTGAGGCCCATCAACAGTACGGCCAAGACCAACATCCCGTCGGCGCAGAATCCCGTCGTGATCGCGCGACGAATGGCGGACGATCCGTAAGTCTCGCGCGAGGTCCAACCGACCAACTGCCACGTCGCCAATGAAACAGCACCCCAGCAGACCAACAACTGGGAGAGACTGTTCGACACGACCAGCATCGTCGCGGCACTGTTCAGCAGCCCTACCGTGACAGCCAGTGCTGCGCGCGGCTTGACGTTTGTGCCGCTCCGCGCCGTCGCCAGGACCAACCCGCCGAGTCCGTTCAATGCGGCGATCCATGCCGCCGTGAGCAGGTCCACCCGGAAAGCCCACTCCATTCGCAAAGGTCGCGGCCCCTGCAATTCCACTACGGTTCCGACTCGCCACAATGCCATCTCCGGTCGGGCACCGAACGCGCCGCTCAACAGCGCGAGGAGCAGCAATGCGGAGCAGCACGCCGCAAACATCGTGAACTGCACGCACGCGGAGACGGTGGCGTCCCCGTTCTCGCGCCCCGAACGCCCGCGTGCCAACAGCAACAACGCCGTGAGGACGCCGATGAGGGGCAGCCCGACGGTACACAACACAAGCCACGGGGCGAGGTCATTCACTGCTGGTCTCCCGTGCGTGCTTCGTCAATCACGTCGCTGGCGAGAACCGTGCCCCCGACCAGCAGGCTCCACAAACAGGCGAGGACCACCAGCGCGAGGGCCGCCAGCAACAGCTCGCTCCGTCCGTGAAACGAACCACTGACGACGAACGTGACAACGATCCCTTGTGACAGCACGCCAAGCGCGATCAAACGGTCTCGGGTCGTTGCCGCCGAGACAAACAGCATCGCGCCCATGATGATCAACACCGCAGCGAACAACAGACCGTGATTCCAATCCGCGAAGGTCATGGCGTTGTTCCGTCGTGCGAGCGGGTTGCGTTGTGTCTGGCCAGTGCGAGGAATGCCATTACGGTCAGTAACACGATCACGTCGGCGCGCTGATCGAACAACAGCTCGAACGGGCCGACAGTCGATTGACCGGTGACTTCGCTCTTCCATGTCGCGCGGACTCGTTCGGCCGATGGCAACGCTGAGAACCGATGGCTGGCCACCGCGCGCGATGTTTCTAATCGCATCACGTTGCGCAGCGTCCCCACGAGCAAGAGTGCGAGGACGATGCCGGTTGCGCCCGCCAGTCCCGCGCGTGTCGTGGAGGGAAGGTGAATCTCGGTGTTCGTCGCTTCGGTCGCGGTACGCGATGAGACCGGGATCAATTCCCGAAGCCACCCGCTTACAGACGGCCAGTCGTCGCGGCCGAGTTCTCGGACCAAGACCATCGCGAGCACGAGCGATGCCACCAACAACGTCCCGCCCACGCTCGCAACACCGATGGCGAAACAGTTCAGTCCGTTCGCCACCGTGAAGATCAAGAACCCCATCAACCTTCCTCGCCACGTCGGTTGACCGAGCAAACAGACTCCCGCCAACAGCGCGATCCCTGCGCAGATTGCTGAGACCGCCGCCATCACTCCGCGCGGGACCGCAGCAGAAAGAGTTGGCAACGCTCGCGGATCGCCACCGAGTGCAAGAAAGATCAGTGCGAGATAAACGAGCGAAAGCAGGCCCGCGCCCCAACGGACCTCACGCGCCGCGCGAGGCGATCCCCAGACCGACAAGGCCGCGATCCATACGCCCAACAACAGCACGAGCCACCACGGCAGTCGCGACTCATTCATGTCGGGCTTCTTCCGGGATGTGAGTTGCCCACCTGAGCAGCCTGTTGAACAACGTCGGGTAAGCGTCTCGCTTGCCCGTGATTGCAGTAGGTGTAGGGTGGGCACCGCCCACCTTCCGCAACCGGTTGTGGTGGGCAATGCCCACCCTACGAGAAGTCAGTCAGTCAAATTTGCAGGCAGTTAGGCTCTATGTTGAACCCCCACCCCGCTGGTCGGGGTGGTTCACGGGGCTTTGCACTACTCGAAATTCTCGGCGACGTTGAAGTAGTGCAAAGTCCGGATTCCACCGGGGCAATCCCGGCGGGGTGAGTTTCAAACAAAGCGCCAGCACCAAGCTACTGCGCTGGTCGTTGCGGCTGAGGCAGCACGCGCTTGGTGACATCAATCTCCACCGGACCGAACGCCTGCTCGTGTCGTTGGAGGAAGGCCCCGAGCGCCAGCCACAATCGCTTCGCCGTGTAGTAGTTCACGATCAATCGCTGCGACACTTTCACGGGAGCGGGTGCCGAACCAAACGGCTGGGGGTTGAGGCCGAAATCGAGCACCATCTCTTCCGGCAGACCAGCCACACGCACAAAGTTCGCATAGAGGGGATCGAGTCCCTCAGGCTCAATGACTTGCTGAACATGAGGCGCGGCTGTCGCCGTGACTGCGTTGGTCTTGTCTTCCACCGGGACATCACTGACTGCGTGGGCTTTCGCCATGACGGGCTTCCTGAACTGAGTGGGATTCTGTACCTCATCACCGTCCGAGTGGACGTTGCTCTCACCAAGCACGCTTGAGGATGAGTCGTACTAGGTATTGGCGCGGCCAATCATGGTCGCCCATCGGTTGGGCTGTCAACGAATGGACCTGACGCGGCAGGGACATGACATTTGTTCAATGTCGCGTGGGAAAAGTTCGGTTCGGGCGTCAACTCAGCGAGTCCGGCATTCCGCGATCACAGGTACTCGTCGTCATCCAGCAAGTCGCTTTCGGTGATGACGCGGTGGCCGGCGTTGTTGAGGACTCCCAGAGCACCATCGACGTTATCGACGAATAGCGCCACCGCGCCGTGGCCGCGACGGCGGTAGAGCAGAGGGTAGGCGTGGTGGATGTTGATCTCGGCGTTCACCAGCGTTTTGCAGACTTCGTGGAAGGGCTTGTCGCCATCGGGAAGCTCGACGCCGACGACATCGCTTTCGCTGTAAAGGAAGCCAGAGAGTTCGAGCTTCTCGCGGGCGCGGTCGGAGTTGTTGAACATCAGCCGGACCATCGCGAAGTCCACGGAATCGACGATGCTCATTGCCAGGACGCGCGTGTCGAGCGACTCGACCTGCCGCATGAGATCGCTCAGTTTGCCGACGCGGTTTTCGAGGAAAACGCAAAACTGACGCAGGCACGGCCAGCCTTGGCCGTCCATCGTTTCGGTCTCGGTGTAGTCGCTGTCACTGAAGCTGCTCGACATGAATTCTCGTACCTCCTCCGTCCCACCGCAGGCTCTTCGTGGAGCGAGGCGACTCGGTCTACCTCGTGTCCGACAATTGTGTTAGCACTTTAGGCCAAGCTGCAAAACCGGTCAATTGGCGTCCGTCTGATGTCCCCTGAAGCGAGAGCCTCCCTTGATTCAGACCTTTCTCTTCGACATGGGCAATGTTCTCGTATCGTTCTGTCATGACCGGATGTGTCGGCAGATGGGCACGCTGTGTGGACTGACCGGTCCCGAGGTGAGGCAGCGGCTGATCGACACCGGTTTGCAGTGGGAGTTCGAGCGGGGGCAAGTCACTCCCGACGAGTTCCATCACCGGTTTGAAGAGGCCGTGGCGACGAAGGTCGATCAGCGGGAACTGGCTCGCGCGTCGGCGGACATCTTCACGCCGAACGTGTCACTGCAACCAGTGCTGGCGGAACTGAAGTCGCGTGGGCATCGCTTGGTGCTGCTGTCGAACACGACGATCTGGCACTTCGAGTTCGTGCGAGACCGGTTCGATGTTTTGAAGCCGTTCGATGACTTCGTGCTTTCCTGTCACGCCGGGGCGATGAAACCGGACGCCCCGATTTACGAGGCGGCTTTGCGTGTGATCCACTGCGATCCGGCCGACTGCTTCTATACGGACGACATCCCGGACTACATCGCCGCCGCTCGAAAGTACGGTCTTGACGCCGAGGTCTTCACTGACACACCGGCGTTGATTCGCCAACTCGAAAATCGCGGGATCGTCATCTGAGATCGACTTCGGCGAAGAGTTCGAGCAGCGTTTCGAGCGGGAGGCCCACGACGTTGGTCAGGCTCCCTTCGACTTGGTCGATGAAGACGCTACCTGCTCCTTGCAATGCGTAGCCGCCCGCCTTGCCGCGCGGTTCGCCTGTCAGCAGATACCAGTTGAGCCAGCGATCGACATCGGTGCGGAAGCGGACGTGAGTTTCGATCAGCCGTTCCGCGCGGCGACCGTCTGGAGTCACGACGTGGACGGCCGTTGCGGCGATGTGAGTTCGACCGGCGTAGTAGCGGCGGAACCAATCGCTCACCACTTCGCGCCAGTCTTCGTGATCGGGCGGCTGGCCAAGGACGACCGGCGAACCATCGGCCTCGTTGGCGATGACTGTCGTGTCGGCAGCGATGATGAGTGTGCGCGGCCGTTCGTAGAGATCGGCCTCTTCCGCATTGAGCGACTCGCGCACCTGCTCGGCCTTGTGACGGGCGATCTCTTGGAGACGCAGTCGGATCGCGGCGAGATCGTGACAATCCTCGAAGCCCTGCTCGTCGGACGACAAGGGGGGCTGAACTGCGATCAGTTCGGGATGCACGATCTGTCGCAGCAGCTCCAACCGGCGCGGCGAACGGGAAGCGAGGATGTAGCGGCGGAAGGACACGGTAGGTATTCCAAGTTGTGGTGACTCAACGAGTAAGGCCGAGCACTTTGCCGTTGGGCGGGCTGCAAAAGAGAGTAGACCGGTCACTCCGTGACCGGAATCTTCGAGTCACTGAGTGGCTCGTCTACTTTGGGTCAGAGATTTGTTGCCGGTCGCCGTTAGTGGTTATCGGGAAGGATTTCGTCGAGCGCATCGACGTTGGGACCATCGACCGGCGGGGACTCGCCCCACACCGGGTTATCGAACGGGAAGTCTTCCAAGGGATCGACAACGACCTGTGCGGCGGCGGCCAGCAAGACTCGCCCCGCTTCGACAGTCCGTTCTTCGGGGGCACGCGGGTCGAGTCTGAACGCCAACTCCCAGCAGCAGTGGAGTGCATAGATGTCTTCGACCGGCATTTCGGGCGAGGTCTCGTCGAGGAGTGAGTGCGTGATGCCGCCGACCATGCCGACACCGACTTCACCCTCGTCATCGTCTTCGTCTTCGTCGCCCGCTTGATCGTCCGAGTCTTCCGGGAGATAGCGGTACTCGAACAGCCACACGGTGCGTCCTTCTCGCGCGGGAGGCCAGTTCAAATCGCGCGTGTCGAGCAACTGAATGTCGTCGGGCTGGCGACCATATCCGTGCGGACTGCCGAGCCATTCGCACATCTTGGAGAACGCGAAGAATCGCGGTTCGTTGGCTTCCGGAGGGATGTCCTGCTCGGCACCCAACTCAATGAGAAAGTTGCGAGCGGCCATCGAGGTCTTGAACTCGAGGCACTGCTTGCGGAGCAACTCGCGTCCGGATCTGTCTCCCCGGCGCGCGGCCGCCCACGCGGCCTCCATGCGGACCTCGATGTCTGGATGGACCTGAGCCAGCGCGAGCAGTTCAGCACGAGCCGGTTCGGCAATGAACGGGATCGCGGCGGTTGCGCTGTGAGCGAAGCTGAAGTCATCGTCATCGCGGCTCGTCAACCATGCACGCAGAATCTCGATCCCTTCGGGATTGTTGAACGGATGCTTGGTGAGGGCCGCTTTGCGCGTCAGTCGGTTGGTCCAGTCGAGATAGGCGACGCGCGCGAAACCATCGGGCAGCGGCTTGCTCAAGCGACGAATGAAGTGTGGCAGGATCGGGTCTGCCTCCTTTAGCTCGTCAAACACGGCGGGCCACAGGTAGCCATCGCACAATGCCGGATTGGTGATGGCCGCAGCGATGCGATCCAGTCCGTCTTCGTCTCCGTACCGCGCGAAGATTCGCAGCGTGGTGAGCAGGTCCCCTTCACGCTCATCTGCGGTGGGGAGTCGCGCATCGTACGCTTCGACGAGCAACGGGATGCCGCGCCGCGTCAACTGATGAAAGGCATCGGTCTCCAGCACCGACTGATAGAGACCGACCAGTTCGCGAAAGTCGGGATCAGCATCGCCACCGAGAACGGGCTTCTCGACGAAGTCGCGCATGACATCAATGAGCACGCCCGCATCGAAGTACGTCGTGAGCAAGTACTCGCCGAGCACCCGCATTTCTTCGCGCAAATTGCCGCCGGGTGCGACTCCGCGTTTCAGGGCGTCATGAAAAGCATGTGTGTCGTTGATCAAGTCGAGATTCCCAAAGTTCTGTACGGCTGTGGTACGAGAGCGGGTGAACGTGATTTCAACGTTCGGTGTTCGCTCGTTTCACCGCCTGTTGAAAAAGTCGTCGAGCACGATTTCATCGTGCTCCGTCCTCGAAGAAATCGAGCACTTTGGAAACGTGCCCCTCGTTTTTCGACAGGCTGTGAAACGAGGCAGACGCTGAAGGCGAAAGCGCGGAGGGATTCTAGCTGCTGCTGGACGGGATGTCCCGGCGCACACGTTCTCGCTCACGCTTCGAGTGGGTGTGAATTCAAAGCATCACACTTCCGAGATCAGCACGATCCCGACGAACACGTCGTAGACGGCATGGGTTCCGACCGTGATGCCGAAGCCGCGCAGGAAGAAGAGGGCGGCGAAGAACATTCCTGCCAGCGTCCGAAACACGAAGCTGAACCACAACGAGCGGCTCGATTGCACGCGGGCGACCGCTTCCGTCAGCAGGGAGAGCGACTGTCCGTCAGCGGCCGGGCCGAGATAGTGAGCGAGCGAGAAGACGAGGCTCGTCAACACGATCGTGCCACCGACTGACCAGCGATGCGGCACAAGCAACGCTCGCATCGCGGCGTAAGTCACGGGGATCAGACAGAGGCGAAACAGGAACTCTTCGTAGATGCCCGCTCCCATGAACGCGATCAACTTCACGAGGAACCCCGAATGCCAACGGCTCTCCTCGACTTGCAGCGTCATCGCGCCCGCTTGTCGAAAGCAGTAGTCCGTCAACTGACCCAGCAGGATCAGCACGAAGGCGAACAACAGACTCTCCGCAAGCATTCCGCCAAGTGTATCCCACGACATCCGCCACGGTTGGCGACTGAGCCACTGCCACGTCAGCAATGCTCCGACCAATACCGCGGGCAGCAGCCACAACAGATCGACGCCGATCCGTTGCAGACCGAGCCTCATCCACGCATCGGCTCCGTTGCGAACGGAATTGCCATCGGCACCGCCGATCAACCACACGCCCAACTCATAGGCGAGCAGCAGCGGGAGCAAGAACACGAGATTGCAAAACGGCCGCCGCGTCTCGAACCAGTACTCAGTGTGACCTGTGACCGGTGGGACGAAGGCATCGACGAACAGGTTGCGAAACGTCATGGCCAACACATCCGAGAAGCACCGCGCGGAAGTGCGCTGTGGCTCGGCAGGTCATCGACCGAGAATGAAGTCCCCATTCAAGTTCGTTCGCACCGGCGGCAAACTCGCCCAGCACGCGAGCCGTTTCGTCGCGTAGGCGGCTCGCCTGCATTGGCTGTGTGTGTCGAGCGAAGCGTCTCTGGCGCGCCGCCTGAGCTACGGGCTGTCAAACCTTGTCGGTTGCGAAAGATGTGACAGCCTTACCGAACCATCTCGGGGTGCGGAGCCTCACTTTGGATACAGTCGCACCGAATGTGACGCCGATCCCAACGAGTGAAAGTTCGGTGACGGAACGGCGGGATGTCACACCAACCCGCAGCGTGAGCGAGGAGGGCCGCCGCACAACTGCGAGGACGCCCGCAAACACGTCCCTCGCTCACGCGGCGGGTTGGTGTGGCTGGGGTCGGCGCATCGGTGGTCTCTCTAGAAGGCGTGTTCGATGGCGACAGACATTCGACTCAAGGATCGACTTCCCGAACTGACGGATCGCATCGTCGATACGTATCAGGAAATCGAAACGACCAATCATCTGGGACACTGCCCGCTGCCGAGCGTCGAGGCGATCGTCGAGATCGCCAATGACCTGCAAGAGATTCTCTATCCCGGCTATCGCAAGCGGCAGAATCTGCACTTCGGCAACGTCACGTATCACGTCGGCGATTTGATCGATGGCCTGCACGATCGACTCACACAACAGATCGCGCGTGCTCTTCGTCACGACTTCCGTCGCAAGAACCAATTGCTGTGCGGCGAGATCCAGCCCGACTTCGAAGCGGTCGGCCAAGAGAAGGCGATCGAATTCCTGCAAACGATCCCCGGCCTCCGCAAGACGCTGGCGACCGACGTGCAGGCCGCGTTCGATGGCGATCCCGCCGCCGGGAATCTCGATGAGATCATCTTCTGCTATCCGGGCTTGGAGGCGATCACCGTGTATCGGCTCGCCCACGAGCTGCATCGTCTGCAAGTGCCACTCATTCCTCGCATGCTCTCGGAATGGGCGCACGGTCGGACGGGGATCGACATCCATCCGGGAGCGACCATCGGCCCCTCGTTCTTCATCGACCACGGCACCGGCGTCGTGATCGGTGCGACGTGCGAGATCGCCAGCGGCGTGAAGCTCTATCAGGGCGTGACACTCGGCGCACTCAGCTTCGCCAAGGATGAGCAGGGCAATCTGGTCCGCAACTCGAAACGTCACCCGACGATCGAAGAGAACGTCGTGATCTACGCCAATGCGACGGTCCTCGGCGGCACCACGACCATCGGCAAGAACGCGGTCATTGGAGCCGGTGCCTCGGTCTACGAAAGCATCCCCGCCAACACCGTCGTCACGCTGGAGAAGCCGACGCTGCGGATGCGACAGGCGTCGTGAGTTCGAGCAGCAGCGCTCGCGGGACACCGATGTCGAGGACATGCACCGGGCCGGTGATGTCAGAGGCACCGCGCACATCGAAGCACGGCTTTCTTGCGACGAACGTCGCGGTGTGCGTGGCACGGATGCAGTCGCGAAGGCCCGCGCCCGTGTCGCAGTCCAGCCCTGAAGGGAGGTCGATTGCGAGCACCTTCCGGTGCGCGGCATTGATTGTGGCGATCGCACTGAGGAACGGCTCGCGCACGGTTCCTTGAAATCCGGTGCCGAGCAGAGCGTCGATAATCCAGTCGGCTCGCGCCAGTTCGTCGGGCCACGCGGTCGCGATCTCGGGCGGAGCGTCCAAGACGGGAGTCCCCGCTCGCCGCAGCACGTTGAACTCCACTGACGCGTCTCCGCGAATTGCAGTTGCAGGCACAGCGAGCAACACGCGCACATCGACACCGGCATTTTCGAGATGCCGTGCGACAACAAACCCATCGCCTGCGTTGTTTCCCTTGCCGCAGCAGATGGCGACCAGACCACGGATGCCGAGACTCTTCAACAAAGCAGCGGCATTGCGACCGGCATTCTCCATGAGGACCAGTCCGGGAATGCCGAACTCTTCGATGGCTCGACGGTCAACCTCGCGCAGTTCGTCGCGCGTCATGACACCGACCCGCTCGCCGCACTGACGATTCATGTGCGTTCGCCTTACTTGCCGCCTGATCGGAGCGCTTCGAGGGCTTGGCGAATCGAGCGCAGCGTGACGTGTTTGTCGGTCAGCACGCGCGACAATGAAGTGTCGGCGAAGCGGTCCTTAAAGTCCCGATGCTTCTTCGACAGAACCATGACGATCGGGGTGCCCGACTTGCGACAAGCGGCGGCGATCTTCTCGTAGGCGAACGAGGCTTCATCACCGTCGCCCAGAGCCTCGGCCATCAGGATGAGGCCCTGGGGTGGATCGGAAGTGATGCGCGTCATGGCCCGCTGCACATCGCGCAGGAGCAACACGCGATAGCCGTGCTTAGTGAAGTATTCTCGCAATGAGTCCTGTTGTTGCGTGCGGTTCTCGACGCAGAGCACGGTCGGTTGAACCCCCTTCACCGATGCGGCAGGCAATTCAACATCCGAAGCGGGGGCAAGAGGTTCGGAAAGCGTCGATCCACCGCGGGCCGATTCACCACGCGAGACATTCTCTTCCGTTCGCGTCCCGACGATCGTCTGCAAGTCTTGAATGACCTCAGTCGGCGACTGATAACGCTCGTTGGGATTGATCTGCAGCAACTGGTTGATGATCGCCATGACGGCGGGAGGGATTGAAGGATCGACCTGCCGGATCGGGCGGATATTGCGATAACGACTCGGCTGCTTGCGGTCCTCGCGGCTCTTCGATGGCGGGTAGGGTGCGACGCCCGTCAGCAATTCGTAGAAGATCGCGCCGAGAAAATAGAGATCACTGCGGGGATCGTTGTCCGGCGCGTTCGTGCTGCGTTCGAGCGTGGCGTACTCGACCGCGCGATCCACTTCCTCTTCCATTGAGGAGAGTCCTGCGTCCTGACCAGCCAACCCGAAATCGACGAGCTTCGCCACCCCTTGCGCGCTGAGCAGCACGTTGGTCAGCTTGAGATCGCGATGCGTCAGCCCAAGCTTCAGGGCGTATTCGAGTCCTTCGGCGATGTCGAGTGCGTACTTGGAGGCTTCGGCGACCGAGAACTTGTGGCGGCTTCTCAGCAGCTCACGGAAGTTGCCCCCTTCGATGAACTCCATCGAGATGTAATGTTGGCCCCCTTCGCTGCCGACTTCGTAGATCGGGACGATGTTCTTGTGCTTGAGTCGCTTGCCGAGTTCCCCTTCGCGACGGAACAGATTCACCGTGCGCGGGTCTTCGGCCCAACGTTGCCGCAGAACCTTGATCCCAATCATCTGGCCATCTTCGACCGACACACCGCGAAAGACGCGGGCAAAGCTGCCGGAGGCGTTTCGGTAGAGCAGCTTGTACGGCCCCAATCGCAACCCGTCCGTCTCCCGTTTTTTCAGCTTGGAGACTTGGTACGGCGTGAGGTAATGCCGCTGCTCAATCTCGCGAATCAACGCGTCGATGCTGGGGCCATTGGCTTGGATTCGAGAGACGCACTCCTGCAACTGTCCCGCTTCGATCAACTTGGATCGCAACAGGAAGCTCTGGAAATTGTTCAAGCTGGAAAACGGCATTGCGGTCAGACTCGTTCATCAACAAGGGGGAAGCCAAGGTGGGGGGGGGGTGGCTCAATTCGCCACCCAACGCTCCTGCTGTCGCAATTTACAGCACCAACACTCCGGCGTACGAGAGAACAGAGACAATTGTTTGTTAAAACAGCCGTCAGACTTGGACTTCTTTGATTTCGAACAGTCGTTCGAGTTTGGTCATCCGCAGGACTTCGCGCACATCCACAGAGGGATTGTAAATCTCGACCTTCTCAACCCGCTTGGCGATTGTGGAGAGAACGCCCAGCATCCCACTGGGAACGAGCTGCACGCCACTCAGATCGAAGGCCATCGTTTTCACACCGTGCTCGGCAATCAGATCGAGCAATTGCTGACGATACTCGGCGATGCAGACTTCGTCCGGAACGTCCTTCCCCCCAAATCCGACAACAGTGAGCTCACCCGTTTGATAAATCTTGAGTACGTTCGGATTGGCGAGTGCCCCCATCTTGAACGACGACCCCGATCCCTCCGCCTCGTCATGAATGCTGTCGCCCATAGTGCTGTTCCTTAGCGCATCGAGACCAGAGAAGCCGAGTTTGATTCTCGACTCAAAAATGAGATGAATGACTCGCGGGACTATATCGGTCGAGCGTAAGCGTTGCCAACCGCGATCTGTGAAGCGATCTCGCCCTTGGCCGTTGGCGGTATGACAGGGCCATCGTCTTTTTCAAGGTAGGGTGGGGCAAACTCGCTTCGAGCGCCGGCCCACCATCGTGAACTCGCGGGAATTCATGGTGGGCCGGCGCGGCGAAGCGCCACTGGTTCCGCCCTACAGGCTTCATAGCCCGAACAAAGCGATGGCCGTGGGCAGCATGATTCACTGCTTGTCAAATTTCGCGGTACTCGGCATAGTCCGGCCCACTTTCGGGGTTGGCGAGTTCGGGCTGTTCTTCAAGGCCAACGGTTGTTTGCTCGCAGTCCCCCACTCCAGCGAACTTGGTGCGGACGACGTGTTGGGTTCTGTCCGGCACCCCTTCAACAAGGACAACGTCGATGGTGAGAATTGCAGGGCTACGAACGGATGCGATCAGTTCTTTCAGTGCGGTGAGGTTGTGTGTGCTTGGTCTCACGAGCTTCGCGCTTGTGGGTTGCGGCGGTTCGGCTCCACCGCCGCCACCACAGAGTCAGGCGGCGGCCGCACCAGGTGGTGCTCATGGAGCACCGGGCGCACCAGCCATGCCGGGTATGGGTGGCGCTCCAGCCATGCCGGGAATGGGCGGCGCGGCGGGGATGGCCACTGCTGGTGCGATGCCCCAAATGGGTGCCCATGCGGGCGCGACTCCCGGCGCGGTGATTCCCGGTGGAACAGTGGCTGCCAACCCGGCTCATGCGGGCGCTGCCGGTGCGGTAACGCCCGGTGGAGCCCCTGATCCCGCAGCGATGGCCGCCTTCGCTGGTGCTCATGCTGGTGCCGCCGGAGGTGCCGCTCACGCGGGTGCAGGCACGACTCCTCTGGCCGCAGGCAATCTGGCTACGCCTCCTGCAGGCGCTCATGCGGGTGCTGCTGGAGCTGCGGGTGCGAACCCTCCCCTCGCCGGTCCTGGTGTAGCTGGAAATCCCGCTGGTGCGGGTGCGGCTGCTCATGCGGGAGCTGCGGGTGCAAATCCCGGACTCGCCGGGAATCCGGGTGCGGCGGGAGCGATTCCTGGCGCGGGTGCTGTCGGTGGGCCGGCTGGCGCGCCCGGAAGCGGTGCGGGCGGCGGGGCATCTCAATTTCAAGCCGGTTCCGCTGAGGACACGCTGTTGAAGTTCTGCACCGCGATCGCGGAAGGAAATCTGACGGCCGCCGGTGAGCACGTCAGTTCCAAAGCGAAAGGCGAGTTGAGCAAGATTCGCGAGGGTGACGTGAGCGACGCGCGGCTGGAAGAGCTGCAAGCCGCCTTCGAGCTGAAGGGCCTTCAAACGCGACCGTCACGAAACGCGAGCGGTTCGGGCAAGACGATCAACCTTGGCAACGCAAAGGGACAGGTTCTCGGGTTCGTGCTGTCGAAGGAAGACGATGTCTTTAAGTTGAAAGAGTTCACGCTCAGCAAGCCGAAGAAATAGACCTGAATTCGAGCTGGCAAGCTCAACCCATCTGACTCGATCTTGAGACCCGGTATTTCATCAATACCGGGTTTCTTTTATACCTCGCGCGGTTTTTCGAGAGACATCCGAGCGATGAAACGACGAGCAAGCGAGCAGCCCCCCGCGAGAGATTTTTAATGCCTGACGTGTTGGCGATTTACTGGGAGCGGAAGCGACTGCGCGTGGTCGAGGCGTCCGTTGGTCCGACGATGCGCGTCACTCAAGGCTTCACCATTGATGTCCCGGAAGTCGCGGGGCTGGGCTGGCTCGAGGAGGCATTTCGTAAGCGAGGCGTCTCGGCTCGCCAAGCGGTTGTCTGCCTCCCGCGTGAGGACGCGATCCTGCGTCAGTTCGAATTGCCTGACGCTCCCGATGACGACCTGCCGTTGCTCGTTTCGTTTCAAGCTTCAACTCGCTCGACGACGCCGCTCGATCAGTTGGTTCTCGACTATGTGACGCTGCCGCGACGAAGCGGCTCGGCGCAGAAGGACGTGTTGCTGGCGAGTGTCCCGCGTGCGACGACCGATCCGATTCGAGTGGCTCTCAAAGAAGCCAACATCGAACTCACGTCGCTCACGATCGGCGGGTTCGCACTCGCCGAGTTGCTGGTGCGTGGTGAAGCCGCGTTGCGGCATCCTGCGGACCAACGCAGCCTGCTCGTCGTTCAAGATGCCAACCGCTTGGAAGTGGCTCTGATTGGCAACGGCCAACTGCTGGCGACACATGTCGTGAGACCACCGCTCGACGAGTCTGGACATCCCGTTGTCGCAAAGGCGGCGGCCGATGTCTCGCGCGTGTTGGTCCCCGCGCAGCCGTGGCTGCGTGACGGACGGATCGACCGCATCTGGCTCCTCGGCGAGGGTGCGGAATGGAGCGGTTTGTCCGAGTTCTTGAAGTCGCAATGGAACTGCTCGGTCGAACGCTTCGATCCTCACGTCGCGTCCGTGTTGTCGGGACTCGATTCCTCGAAGCTGCCCGAAGCCGCGCGTTATGCACATGCGATCGGCCTCGCGCTCAGTCACTGTGATCGGCAGACACCGGCGTTCGATCTGCTCCATCCGCATCAACCCAAACCGCAACGCGATCCACGCAAGTTTCTGTACGCGGTCGGATCGGCTGCCGCGCTGCTGGTCGCTGCGATGGGAACGTCCTACGTCCAACTGACGCTCTCCGAGTTGGAGAGTCAGATCGACAAGAAACGGTCGGACGAGGGGAACCTAGCATTGCTGCTCAAGGCGGGACAGCCCTCGCTCGATGCGGCGAAGACAGTCGAGGACTGGGTGGTGCGCGACATCAACCAGCTTCAACAAATCGCGGATCTCGACAAGATCATGGACGGAACTGAGCGACTGTACGTGACGGACTACAACTTTGGTCCTGCTTCCGGCGATGCCCTCGCCAAAATTAACGCTAAAGGACTGGCGAAGGATCGAGCCGACTGGCCGCAGATGGCGCAGGGGCTGGTCGATGCGAAGGCCTATCGTTTGAAGCCGAAAGAACAAACGCAATCGAATCGCGACCCCGACTACCCGAACAAGTTTGAGTTGGATGTGGAACTGATCCCGCTTCCGAAGTCGGTACCTGTAACAGGCAAAGTCGCCCCTGATCCGTCTTCGGCCGCTGCGGTGACGCCCTCCGAGTCCACTGCCACGGTCAAGCCGTCCAACACGAAGGGCGAGTGACGCGAACATGCAACGGCGCCAACAGTATCTGATCGGTGGACTCATCGCCGCTGTCGTCCTCTGGCTGGGCGGCAGTTGGGTGAACAGTGCCGTCTTGGGACCGATACAAGACAAACGCGATCTGCTCGCCAGACTGACGAAATCAGTCAGCGATAAGGAAGATCAGCAACTCTACCTCCAGAGATCAAAGAAGCTGCTTCGTGGTTGGCAAGCTCGCAGCTTCCCGCCGGATTTGGTCAAGACCCGGCAGCGACCGGATGCTTTGAACGCGCAGCGGCTCTACTTGGAGTGGCTGACCGACCTGGCTCAACTGAGCGGTTTTGAAGACTTGAAGATCACACCTGATCGACGAACTCCCAAGGGAAACGTGTATGTCGCGTTCGCCGTGAAGATCGAGGCCGACGCGCGCTTCGAGCAGCTCATCAGTTTTTTCGACCGCTTCTATCAGGCCGACCTGCTCCACCGCGTGACCTCGTTGCGCGTGATCAGCAAAGAATCCGAAGGCGACCCGTTCTTTCAAGTAACCTTGGAAGCGGAAGGTCTCGCGCTGCTCGCGGCTCCTCAACGCCGCACGCTCTTCGCGCAAACGAAGCTCGCGGAAGACCTGTCTGACGACGCCACGACTTTGAAGGTTGGCAAAGTGGAGGACTTCCCGAAGGAGCCTGGCTTCCGCGTGCGACTCAAGAATGAATACCTGACCGTGACTGAGATTGCCGAGCCGGTGGACGGTGTCACCGCGTGGACCGTCGAACGCGGAGTCGATCGCACGACAGCCTCGGACTACAGCAAGGAGACGCTTGTCGAACTGACGCCACTCAACGCGGCCGTCCCGTCGCGAACGACCAAAGAATTCGAGCAACTGCTCGATGCCAACATCTTTGTGAAGCCTGCACAGCGTCAACCGTACAAGCTCAAATTGGGGCCGCTCGGCGAGAAAATCCACACACGCGGCAGTCGGCCGTTTGAATTCACGATCGTCGCGACGAGTTATGACAACTCCAAAGGCAAGCCCGAATTCACGCTCGCCGGGACCCCACTCCCCGGCCTGCAACTCGACAAGACGACCGGCAAACTGAATTGGAAGCCCAGCGAATCGCAACTGGCCAACAAGTACCTCGTGAAGATTGAAGTGAAGCATCCGTCCGCGACCGACGGCAAATTGACCGAGACGCTGACCATCGTCCTGCGCGATCCCAACACGCCGCCGACGTTTGCTGTGAAACAGCCGCCACCCGTCATCATTGGCCGCGTTTGGAAGTTTGCACCTGAAGTTTCAGATGCTGAGTCGCCTGTCACCAAGCTGACTTGGAAGCTCGATGAAGGTTCTCCCGCCGGACTCACCGTCGAGGCGACCACGGGTGAATTGAGCTGGACTCCGGAAGACTCGATCCCCATCGGCGAAGCACTGGCCAAACTCACCGTGACCGATGACGGAATGCCGCCGCAATCGACTTCGCTCGAACTGCGGCTCGAAGTTCAGGACGATCTGGCTCTGTTCACCAAGTTCACCGGCTTCTTTGCCAAAGACGATGATCGCCGAGTGATCTTCACCGACCAGTCGCGTGGCAAACAGAGCCTGTTCCGAGTCGGTGACTCGTTTACTGTCGCCGACGTGAAGGGAACGATCGTTCTCATCGCGAGCAAGTACCTGATCTTCACGTCGGGAGACGAATTGTTGCGACTCGATCTCGGCCAGTCCCTCCGCGAGGCAACCGTCCAGCCGAATGAAACCCCGGATGCGACCCAACCCGCAAACGCTGGCTCACCCTGAAGAGCATGAAGGTGCCGACTTCAGCCTCTCGCTTACAGGAGATGCCGTTGACTCGGCGATCGCGTTTTGAGGCGAAAGGTCGTCTGGGACTCTCGCGCAAATGCGATCTCTTGTTTACACCAGGTTGCATCACACTGCCACAGTTGCGGTCGAAGACGGGAACGCCAACTCGCTCTGGGCCAGAAAACTCTTGAGCAGCCGAGGATCGAACCGGGAGGGCCTTATTTCCCGAGGAGGGGCGCAAGTGGATTCTCACAAAACGACTAACGATCGCACGACGCGAACTAAACGCACGTGGGCTTACTCATTTTCGGGCCTGGTTCAAAATGCGATCAGCTTGGGTGTCGGCGTGTAGGGTACTTGGAGTCTTCGGAACGCACCGTCTTGCGCCCATTCGGTGCGTTCCGAAGACTCCGGCAACTGTGACCTCGATTTGAATCAGGCCCATTCTTGGGATACTTCCTCAAAGTCTAAAAACTACAGTTTGCTTACACCATTTTTCAGGATAGACTCGGCCACGGTAAACGTTGTCTTCACCGATTTTTCGGGGATTCTTCACACAGTGGCTTGCAGATCGAGTCCTCCGCGTGCAGTGACTCATTTCGTGATGTTGGGGCTAGGCACCTCTAACAGCCTAGCCTGTTTTTGTTTCTCTTCGCTATGGAAAAGGTTGGAGGTCTTATGGTCAAAACGAGTTTGTTAGGTCGCCGTCGGGCGTTTACGCTGATCGAATTGTTGGTGGTCATCGCCATCATTGCGGTCTTGATTGCATTGCTGCTGCCCGCAGTTCAACAGGCCCGCGAGTCCGCTCGCCGGACGCAGTGCAAGAACAACTTGAAGCAGCTTGGGTTGGCTCTGCACAACTACCACGATGTGACCAACATGTTGCCGCGATTGAATCAGGGTTCGAGATATGACGGTAGCGGTGATGGATGGCGCAGCCACAGTGCGCAAACGATGATTCTGCCGTACATTGACCGAGCGGCGCTCTATTCGAAGATCAACTTCGATGTGAACGCATGCTGCGAGAGTGGTGGTGGTCCATACAACATGGAGACCGCAGGAAATCCCACCGGTGTTCAAATGAACATTCAGGCGCCGATTGCAGCTTTCCTCTGTCCGTCTGATCAAGCGATTGCCGGGATGGCCGGTCCGAACAACTATGCCGTGTGCATTGGTCCGAACAAGGGGTTCAACATTCCCGTCGCTGAGATGAACGGTGCGTTCAACCGAACTCCATCCTTCGGCCTCTCGGGCATTATTGATGGCACATCAAACACGATTTTCGTGTCGGAAATCGTGAAAAGTGGTGGTGGTGGTGCGGCGAATTCTCAGTCGTACTTGGCTGGCTCTAGAAACGGTAGCGGTATCGCCGCAGACGGAAGTGCGGCAGGACTCAATTCCTACCCCGGTGGGCTAACAAAGGGCCAAGTCGATATTTGGGGTACCGCGTGTGCCGCAGTTGCTGCAGTCAGCGGTGAGCGGATTGGGGAGCGTTGGTACCACGGTGAAGTTGGGCGTACCGGTGTCGGCACGTTGTTGGGGATCAATTCCAAGTTCCCGAATTGCAGCTTCCACTGCAACGGCTGTCACTATGACGGCTCCACTCTGTTTGGAGCACGTAGTCTCCACACTGGTGGAGCTCATCACCTGATGGGTGACGGAGCGGTTCGTTTCATCAGCGAGAATGTCGATTGGCAAACCTATCAGCGTCTGGGTAGTCGTAACGACGGCGAGACCGTTGGCGAGTACTAATCTGCGAGTCGAGACAACAACGGCTCCCGGTATTCCGGGAGCCGTTTTCTTTTCACTCGCAGCATCTCTTGGTGCGGCGAGTTTTCTCAGTTCAAGTCATGGAGAAATCAATGCGTCGAATCATCCTCTGCCTGACGTTGTGTGTTGTCGCAGGCTGCTCGGGTTCTTCTCCAGCACCAGTCTCGACTGCGCCGACTTCCGTCAGTACCCAAGCACTCAAGGACTTGCTCAATAGCGTTGCGCAGTCTGGTACTGCGGGAAGCGGCTTGCTGCAGGTCAGGATCGGGGTCGAAGCCTCTGGTAAAGAGGAATTGAAGAAAGACTTGGAAGAACTGACAAAGGCCGATGGCGCTGGTCAGACAGAGCAAGTAAAACAGATCGCCACGAAGATGGCTGGTAGCCTTTAAGTTGGTCGGAAAGAGATCGAATTGACATCCGTCGGATGGCTCGTCGTCCTGTTTGTTCGTGACAAGTCAGGAGAACGCAGGGCCAATCCTTACCTTTCTGCGTACGGTGACCGACTTTGGAATGTTCCACGCTGCCGCGTTCAGACATCACACAAAAGACCGCGCGAGGTACAGTCAGGGGGGGCCTTGCGAGCCTCGCGCCGTCTGCCATGGGTTTCTTGTCGCTTCCAGAACCCGTAGCCTGACGGAATGCGGCTTGCAAAAAACATTCAATTAGGCCGCATGTGAGGCTTGGGCCGGCGTCGTCGTTGCCACACGAGTTCGCCAACGAGTCGCAGGTGTGGTCGCCAAATGAGGAAGCCCGGTCTTGGTTCTTAGTACCGAAGCAAAGACTGTGGGATTCCGTACGGAACAGTTTTTCAAACAGACATGTTCGCGGCTAACTTGGTCTCCCCGCGAGTGCGTTGTCGTGGATGTGCCATGTCATCGAGATCATCATCATTCGCACCCGAACAGGTTCGTGGCTTCCGCCGATGGGCGTTCCGGCTGCGGCTCGTTGTGGTGGTCTGTTTTTTCGGGCTGGCCTCTCTCTGGCCGCTTGGCACCTTGGATTGGGTACTCTGCCGTCGCATCGAATCCTTAGTGGCTGCGAGGCACTACGAAGAGGCTGAACCGCTAATCACGTGGTTGCGATGGTCCGGTTCCACACGAGCGGAGTTGTCGTTCTGGGAAGGCCGACTGCTGCGAAAACAGTCTCGCAGTGAGGAGGCGTTGAAGTGCCTCGAAACAGCTCGAACGGCAGGCTATGACAAGGAGCGAGTGCGGCGTGAGCTGATCCTGCTGCACGCTCAGTCCGGGAACTTGAGTCCCGTGCGCAGGGAGTTTGAAGCAATGCTGGCCAGTCCCGGCCCGGACGCTTCCGAAATCTGCGAGGCGTTCGTCAATGGGGCGTTGATCGACGGGCAAACTGAGCTGGCGTTGGCCATCATTCCACCCTGGCAACTCGAACTTCCCGCCGATCCGCAGCCGTACTATGCGCGGGGACGCGTGTTTGAGCACCGGTTTGACACGGCCTCCGCCGAGCGTGAGTACCGATCGGCAATCGAGCGAGACCGCAGCCATTGGCCGGCGCGTTTTGCATTGGGGCGGCTGCTGTTGTCCCAGAAGAAGGCGACCGATGCGCTCGTTCAGTTTCAGGCCGTCAGTCGGATGCGAGACAACGCGGCTCCCCGGTTGCAGGTTGCGAAGTGCCTCCGCGCTTTGGGCAAGGCTGACGAAGCGAGAACAATTCTGCATGGCCTGTTGAAGTACCCCGCAGAGGCGACCGCGAAAAGTTTCAAGCGGGTGGATGAGCCGTATTGGGGTCTGCCGGTTGAATTGGAGCTGGGGCTGATGGAGTCGAGTCTCCAAAACTGGACGGAAGCGCTACCGTGGCTCGAACGTGTGTTGGAGGAGGATCCTAATCAGCTCGAGGTCCGGTATGCGCTGGCGGGAACACTCCGATCGCTCGGCCGTCTTGATGAAGCTCAACGCGAGTTCGCCGCAGTTCAACGCGCACGTACCGCCATCGCGGAAGCAGATCGACTGGTGGATGAACTGGATCGAAAGCCTGGCCCGTGCGTGGCGGAACGCTGTCGGATCGGTGAGTTGTTCCTGAAGAATGAGAGCCGTCTTCGCGGCGAGTTCTGGCTGCGCGATGCTCTCAACCACGATCCAAACTATGCTCCCGCGCATCGGTTGTTGGCTGAACATTACCAACAACTGGCGAAGCGCAATCCCGCTTATGCCGATGTGGCGGAGCGGCATCGCCGAGCGGCGGCGGACTCTGTTCCGCAGCCATCGACAGCACCGCCATCCGACACTGAACGAGTCCTGCCATGACGAACCCAAGCAAGATCGCCAAGTCCACTGCCAGCCTCTTGGCGGGCATGATGGTTGTCTGTGGCTGCTTGCCGGCCAGCAACACGCCGAACTCAACGCGATCTCAGCCGTCGAACAAACAGGCGGCGGCAGTCGCCCCCGAGTTCAAAGAAGTCGGTACGGAATCAGGGTTCACATTCACATACCACAACGGCAAAGAAGCCCAGCACAACGCGATCTTGGAGTCGTTGGGTGGCGGCGTTGGGATATTGGACTACGACCGTGATGGTCGGCCTGATCTGTTTCTGCCGAGTGGTGGCAAGTTTGAAGCGGGGCCGACGATCGTGGGACTTGCGTCCGCGTTGTTCCGACAAGTTGACGAAGGGCGGTTCGTCGAACAAAGCATTTCTGCGGGAGTGGCGACGCCGAAGCAGTACTCGCACGGCGTGGCCATCGGTGATTTTGACAACGATGGTTTTCCGGACGTGCTGGTCACGGGCTACGGAACGCCGACGGTGTGGCACAACTGCGGTGACGGCTCTTTTCAGGATGTCACGTCCCCGAGTGGAATGATCGACCGGGCGTGGAGCAGCAGCGCCGGGTGGGGCGACGTAAATGGTGATGGGGCACTCGATGTGTACTTCGCGCATTACGCCGACTGGTCGTTCGAAAACCACCCTCGTTGTGGAACGGCGGCTCAGCCCGATGTCTGTCCACCTCGTCGATTTCAAGGGCTGGATCATGCCCTGTTTTTGGCGGACGGAGCTGGTTCGTTCGCGGATGCGACGGCGAAAGTGGGACTCAAGCCGAAAGGAAAGGGCTTGGGAGTTGTCCTCGTTGATCTCGATGACGACACGGACCTCGACATCTACGTGGCAAACGACACCGATGACAACTGGTTGTACATCAACGATGGAACCGGGCACTTCGATGAGTCAGGGATGCTCAGCGGCACCGCTGTCGATGACAAAGCGCAGCCGAACGGCAGCATGGGCGTCGGGGTCATCGACTACAACGCCGATGGTCGAGTCGATCTCTGCGTGGCGAACTACGAGGACGAAGCCTTTGCGCTGTATCAGAACAACAGCGGAGGGCTGTTTTCCCATGTCAGTTCCAAGACCGGGATCGAAGCCATCGGACGGTTGCAAGTCGGATTTGGAACGGTGACGGGCGACATTGATGGCGACGGTGACGAAGACATCGTGGTCTCCAACGGTCACGTCATCCACCACCCGATCAACGCGCCGTTGAGACAGGAGCCGCTGATCCTGCTGAACGACGGTCGGTCCCGATTTGAACGGGCCACGATTCCACCCGACCAGTATTTCTCGCGACCTCACATGGGGCGCGGCTTGGCACACGGCGACTTGGATGGCGACGGCGACCTCGACTTGGTTTTTGCCCACAGCAACGAGCCGTCTGCAATCCTAATGAACCAGAGGGAAGCTCACGGTCGCTGGTTGGTGGTTGACCTGGTCGGAACCGTTTCGCCGCGAGACGGAACGGGGGCGAAGGTCGTGCTGGAGACTTCGCAGGGCAAGCTGATCCGGCACGCCTTTGGTGGTGGCAGCTATCTCTCGGCCAGTGCGCGTTCACCGCACTTCGGTTACTCCCCTGAGATGATTCCACGCGGCCTCAAGGTCTACTGGCCATCCGGGCGAGTCTCTGATCTCACGCTTACTGCAGCTCACCTCAGCCGCAAGCGAATGCTGATCGTCGAGTAAGGGGCGGTGCATTTACGACGTCCGCGAGTTGCTCCCAAACGGACGATCACGGGCCAGGTGGTTCAAAGTTCATTTCTTGCGGCAAAAATGAACTTTGAACCACCTGACCCCGGCTGCCACACTTTGCTGGACGCGAAGATTTGTGACCGAACACTGCGTCCGTGACGGTGGTGTTCTCCCGGCCTTTACTCCGAATGAGTAAAGGCGACACCAACTCCACTCGAAACTGCGACAACCTTGATCGCGTTGGGTGGCGGGCAATGCCCGCGCCGGGAGATTCGTAGTGAACCTCCGAACTAATTGTTGTGAATACCGAGCAGCGAACTGAGCTGTGTTGATGAGACGCTGTTGCGGCCGCCGAGGCGCGGTTCGACCGAGAACATCACGCCGGGGTTGTTCTTGCTGGCGTCGTAGTTCGCTCCGACGTGGAACAACAGCCACTCGCCGACGCGCGTGACCGTGAACGACTGGCCTCGATTGCGATGTTCGCCGATGTCGTAGGCGGTACTCATCGTGGAGACCCATTTCGGGCTGAGGGCATAGCTGTAGCTGGCGGTCACGATGCGGCTATCGACGGGACCGGCGGTGATCTGGCGGAGTCCCACGTACGCGCTGCCGCGCAGGCTGCGCTGACTCTGCACGCCGACATGCCACAGTTCTTGGCCGTTGTTGAAGAAGTCGTACAGGCTTCCGGCGATGATGCTCGTCCGGTCGCCAACGTGCCACGCATAGCGCGAACTGAAGAGCCCGAAGTCCGAGCCAAAGTTGTCGCGATCCGAGTTCGGGAAGTACGACAGTCCCAGATCGAGCGTCATCCAATCCTTGATGCGTTGACGATCCGGTGGCCCGACTTTGGTTTGCAGACGCTGGTGAAGTCCCAACCTCAGGACTTGTTGGTCATCGACGAGTTCGTGGTACGGCGACGTGACATACGAACCGGCTCCCGTGCGGACGGCGTAGAACCGCGGATCGAACTCGCCCGGCAGGACGCCGCCGAACGTGTTCAGAATCAATCGTGACCGGAACCGTTCCTGAGCGTTGTCATCGAACTCGTTCCACTGCGGGATCTCGCTCAAATTGCGGGTCGATCCCGAGTAGCTGTAGTCGGCATCGAGGACCACTTTGTGAGCCAGTCCGTCCAAGTTGAACAGCTCACTTTGAACTTGAGGGAACACGCGACCGAACTGAATGCTAGCGCGAACGCCGCCCTTTCCATACAGCCGGTCGATCGACTGCGACGTGAAGCTGTCACTCCAAAATGCGGCCTCGCCCATCGCATACGGTGCCACCTTGAGTGGTCCCAGATTGAACGGCATCTCGACCTCATGCCGCGTCATTGCGACCAGACCGTTCGCGTCGGTGTAGTACGGTAGCGGGCTGTAGATGTCGAGCGGATTGGCGGGTGCGTCGCCCTGATTCACCGACGCATACGCCGCTGACGTGTGTGAACTCCAGTTGAGCAAGCCCCCTGCGAGTGGCTCGCCGAGGAAGTACAAGTCGCCGCGCGGTAGCCACGCGGTGTTGTTCTCGAACGGGTTGACTGTCGGTCGCACGAGCAACGACCACATCGAGTTCTCGGTCGGCTGCTGCCGCAAGTAGGCCTGCGTTTCGAGGTCCTTGCCGGTGTCGAACTCTTTTTCGAGGAACTGTTCGCGGTAGTTACGATCGCTGGCGTAGCCGAGTTCCGCGTCGAGTGTCATGCCGTACTGAGAGAAGACGTGGCGATGCTGTCCCTGAATGATGCCGCGACTGGAGTCGTCGGGGACCAACTTGCGACGGTCCAGCCCGAGGTTATCGTTCCCCGAATCGTGGATGTAATAGCCGAGGCCACCCCCTTCGTACCGGTTTCCGTACGCATCGACTCCCCCGTAACGCCCCTCTGTGCCGACGGCTGGCCCACGCTCACTCAGGTAGTCGAGGAGCAGTTCCCAGTTCGCATCCACGTCACTCGGCCGTTGCAGGCCGAGCAGTTGCAGCGCATTCCAGCGGGTTCGTAATTGAGTTCCGAAAACGCGGTTCTGTCCGAACGAACCACCGGTAATCGGGATGCCGGGGTCTTCAATCGGCGCACTCGAATTCGGCAAACTGAGCAGCGGCACATCGCCCACAATGAACTGCGTGTTGAGTGTCGTCACCCAGTAGTGATCTTGTGCGATGGGCTGACCGGTTTGCGGATCGACCTCCGACGGCCGCCATCCTTCGGGCCGGTTTTCCACGAAAATGTCGCTCGCTTGGATGCGATAGCCCGGCTTGCCGTACTGACTCGTCGTGAACCACGCATTTTGCGCGTGGTACGACTGCAACGAGTTCTGTCGCAATCGCTCGGCTCGCACCCGAACACCGGCGTCCAACTCAGTGACATGCGTCTGAAGCTCGGCGTCGAGAATCAGTGCCCGGTTGTCGCGGCCATCGTAAAACGCGCGCGAAGCACGGACCACGTTACTGACCTCGCGACCGCCCAACTGCGCGAACCTCGATTGCTGACGGATGACGATGTTTCCTTCGAGATAAAGCTGGAACGACGCATCAGGCCGTTGCAGCATCTCTGGCTCAAACCCACGATCAGTCGCTTCGGTCCAGACGACCACGCGATCCGCACTGAGATCAATCGCGCCGAAGCCGTCGTCACCACCGATGACCATTCCATCGAGCAGCACGTTCACGCCGCCACTCAGGATCGTCACCTGCTCCGGCGGGACGGTGTTCTCCGACTTGAAGCTCTGCACATTGAACGGCATCGCAAAACTGCGCGGTGAGATTCTCACGCGACGCAGACCACCGGCCTGTGTCAGCGTTCCCGGCTGCGGAACGGACACGATCTGTCGGTTGGGATCGCCGCTCGGAACCGGCATCGTGAGTTGCGTCTGCTGGAGGCTGCCACGCTCGGAACCGCTTTGACGATGTAACGCGCGACGAAACAGCGGGTCATCCGTTCCCGGTCGTTCGGCCACGCGGCCTCGCACCGTCAACGACATCCCCACGTCCGATTCCAGGTCCACCCACAGCGACTGCTCCGTGCGTGAGCCGTTCGCATCTTGGACCTCGACTGAATCTTCCATGTAAACAGTCAGTCGTTGCCGCGACTCGTCTCCCGCCACATCGCCCGGTTGCGCGGCGCGAACCCAGACGACCATGTTGTTCGCGGCGAAGACTTGCTCACCCTGCACAATGCGGCACGAACCTCGAAACAGAGCAATCGTCGCTTCGCCCTCATGCCATTCTTGGCACCAGTCGGCAGAGATTTGGATGGGACTGCTGGAGGAATCGACCGGCGACTCCTCGGCCAACCCGACGAGATCGGGGCGCGCCGCTGCCACTACGACCGCAATCACTGCGGTGCAGAGTGGCAATAGCCAACCGATTCGTAACGGGTGTGGTTTGCCCGACACGGACGCTCCGAGTGAAGGGGGGCTTCGCGCAATCAAATTCGACAGACGGCGATCCATCGCAAATCTGCTGAACGTGTTCGTGAAAAGCGGGTGCGGATCTTGGAAAGACGGGGTGGAAGTTTGCTGATCTCAGTGGTCCGAATGAGCGTGCACGGCAGACGCAGTGCCGCAAGAACCGCCGGAGGGAAATGGGGCGGGACTATATGGCGGGTCAAACTTGAGTGTCAATTTGGCTTTTCAGGCGACGAACTCCGGCGGAAAATGCCGGTCAGGCCGAGATGCCGAAGTCCGGCTTTCGGAAAAGCCGGACTTCTCAGCCCTCAAGCCGAACTTCGTTGACCCCGAGTGATGGACTCCGCAATGAACTTGTTGTGAGTGGTTCAGGCATCCACTAACATCGAATCCATGCACTCAGACCGCCCCCACCGCCCCTCTTCAGATCGTTCTTCCGGTCGGCGATTGCCTCCGCCCCGGCCTGCCGCTCAGGAGCCACCGCCTCAACGGCGCGAAGCCGCGCCGCGCGGGGACCGGCCTTACGAAGGCCGACAGCGCGAGGATCGGGAACGAGGCGATGCGCCGCGCGAGTCGTACCGGCGCGCCGATCGCCGCGCTTCGACCGCGACTCCCTTCGAGTGGCTCGTCCAGCGAGCGCTCTGTCCCGAGGAATCGCAGCGGGTTCCGCAGGTGGTGTCCAAAGGCCCGGTCTTTCACCCGTTTCTGTACCGGAAGCAATTGGGTGAGTTCGATGCCACAGCGCGACCGGGCGACATGGTGGAATTGATTTCGGCGGCCGGGTTCACACAGGGCTTCGGCCTGTTCAACCCACGTGCCGAGATGACGGTGAGGCTGTTGAAAGCGGGAGTCCATCGCCCCGATGAGGCTTGGTGGCACGACCGGCTTTCCGCGGCACTCGAACTCCGTCGCGGGTTGTTGCAACTCGATGCCGTGACGGACGCCTATCGCGTCATTCACGCGGAAGCGGACGGACTGCCCGGTCTGATCGTGGACCGCTTCGGTGATGTGCTCGTCGCCGAGTGTTTCTCGCTGGGGATGTATCAACGGGCTGAAGCAATCCTGTCGATGCTCGAACCGCTCTGTGGAACTCGCCACGGCGTGATGCGAGCCGCACCGGCTTCACAAGATCACGAAGGTTTTTCCGCCGAACCAACCGGTTCCGAGGGCCTGCCGCCACGGGCCGTCATTCGCGAGCATGGAACTCAGTTTCGCATCGACTTCGTCAGTGGGCACAAGACCGGCTTCTATTGCGATCAGCGCGAGAACCGAAAACGCTTGGCCGAGTGCTGTGCGGGCAAGTCCGTGCTGGACCTGTGTTGCTACACCGGCGGCTTTGCCATTCAGGCACTGCGACTCGGCAACGCGGCCGAAGCGACCGGCGTGGAACTCGACGAAGAGGCCGCTTTGCTGGCGAAGGAGAACGCCAAGCTGAATCGCGTCAAACCGAACATCGTGCAAGCCGACATTTTCGCTTACATGCGCGACATGCTGCGGAACGGCAAGAAGTACGACATCGTCGTCCTCGATCCGCCCAAGCTGATTCGGTCGCGCGAGGAGTTCGAGGAAGGGAAGCACAAGTACTACGACTTGAACCGACTGGCGATGCAGCTCGTCGCACCGGGAGGCATGATGCTCACATGCAGTTGCTCGGGACTGCTCGATCGGGCCGAGTTCACGAAGATCGTCTGTGCCGCTCCGGAAGTCGGACGGCGCGTCCAAATCATCGGCCAAACCGGCGCGGCCGCCGATCACCCGATCGCCACCAACTGCCCCGAAAGCGAGTACCTCAAGACAACGTGGCTACGGCTGGAGTGACTCGCGCATGAACAAAGCCTTCCTCCGGGAACCCGAACAGACGGACGCGCGTTGTCCCGGCTGTCAGTCCGTGGGACAGGCGGTTGGCTCGCAGACACTCAACGCCCGGTTGACGCCCGATGTTCGGAAGTTGCTTGCCGAGTCCGGTTACTTCTGTCCCAACGGCCGCTGCCAAGTCGTCTATTACGACGACTTCGAGGGTGTTGTTTCACGCGACTCGTTCACCGAGGCGATCCCGCTGAAAGATGCCGACGCGCCGCTCTGTGCCTGTTTCGGCGTCACGCGATCCGACATTGAAGCCGATGTCGAAGAAGGATCCGTGACGCGCACACGCGCTGCCGTACTGAAGGCTCAGTCCGACGCAGCACGCTGCGAGTTGCTGGCTCCCAACGGACGAACTTGTGCCCCGGAGTTGCAGCGGTACTACTTGCGTTGCAAGCAGCGTTGAACAACGTGAAGCAGGCTTTAGTCCTCGCGCGGCCAGTGATGAGACTTCTGAGCGGGGCGGCGTAAGCCTTCTCGTTCTTGGGCGTAAGCCCTCTTGGGAGAACCGGGAGACTTACGCCGCCCCGCACGGAAATCTCTCACATTGTGCCGCGCAAGGTATAAACCTCATTGAGCCGCAGGCACCGACAACGTGACGCTCGCCGTCGGAAATTGAGCGGGAACCGGAATCGTGACCTTGCTGGTCGCGGCCCATTCGGTGCCGCGGTTCACGATCGTTTGAAAGCCGACGCACTGCATCGAGTAGTCCGCGTGACCCATCAAGGTCGTGAAAACGACCCCTTTTCCGTAACGAATCCACCAGACCATGGGTTCGTGAGCGTCCGTCCCGCCGGTCTGCTTGGCGGCGTGAGCCGTGGCGAGGACATTCATCCCTGCGGCGGGACCGCGCTGCCCGTGGTATAGCTCGTCCTTCGCATGCATCCATTCGACCGGAATTCCCTTCATGACGGGATGCTCCCGTTCGCGGACGATGACCGCGAACTCGTGCTGCGAACCGTGACCGGCTCCAGGTCCTTCTCCCTTTGGAGTGCGAACAGCCTGGCCCTTGTCGTCGATCGTCAGCCGGTCGCCGAACTTCGCATCGCGCCAGCCCAATCCGATCATCTTGTTGAACTCGGTCCATTCGGGAAACGCATTGTTCGCCGCGTGAACGATCACCAATCCACCCCCGTTTGAAACGTAGGCTTCGAGATCGCGCTGGACCGGCTCGGGCCAAGCTTGGCCGTTGTAGTTGCTCAGGACGGCCGCGTAGTCCGAGAACTTCGGGCGGAAGCCATCCCACGCGGAAGCAGGCTGCTTGTTGTCGGGTGTCGTGGCGACATCGACGGTAAAGCGACCGCTCTTCACCAGAAAGTCCTTCAGGATCGGCGTTGTCGCCTTCCAGTTGTGGTTGTTCTGACCATCGACGATGAGGACTCGCACCGGATCGGCCGCTTGAACCGAGTTGTTCCCGCACAGGCTCAGCGACACCGCGCACACGCCCAGCAACACACCGGACAACCAACTGTCTTTTGTAAATCGCGACAACAGACTGCTCATGAACGCTGCTCCTAAGTGATGATTTTGAATTGGGCTGACTCCAACCTCAACCAAGCCCCTGCGTGACCGTTATAGCAGTCACCGCAGGCGCTCGCACCGCTTCCGGATCAATCGCTACGACGTGCCGAGTCCAACAGTCATTTCTCGCCGAAGTGAAAATCCGTGCTATCGTGTTCCCAAAACGGTAAGCAGGATGACGATCCTAAATCGTGTCGAGAACTGGTGTGGAACTGGCTCCCTCCAATCACTTCAAGCCACTGAAATCCGTCGCTTTCGACGGTGGCAACGTGTGATCGGAAACGCTTAAGCGAATGACGGCCTTAGCCGCGTCCGCCTCTTCCCCCGCTACCAGTGGATTGACGATGTGCGAATGGGGACGCACTTATCGTTGGCCACAAGCGTGACTTGTTCGCGATGCGTCGGGAGTTCTGGAGAGATCACAACCTGGGAGTACGGTCGGCGCGTGTGAACGACGTCGCCGGCATGGAATAAAAGGAGACACGCAATGCTCGTTCTGTCCCGTCAGCGCGATGAGAGCATCTTCATCGGCGACAACATCAAGATCACAGTCGTCGATATTCGTGGCGACAAGGTTCGCCTTGGTATCGAAGCCCCGACGGAAGTTCCCGTTCATCGCCAAGAGGTTTACGAGGCGATCCAACGCGAACATCAGCGCGGCGCGGTGGCTGGCGTCCGGGTCGAAGGCACGGCGAAGTAACAACGCCAAGCGACCGCTGCAAAACACGATCGTTTCTCATGAGAACCTTCGGAAACAACCGGTCGCGGTCTTTCGCATCCACTGACTCATCTCGAACATCTTGATGACCACGCATACCTGACTGAGCCGGGCAATTTGTCCGGCTCATTCTGTTTTCATGTGCGGACTCGGTGACGAACGGCTGTGACATTCGCCACGCGGTCGTCGGTCCGGCATTCGTGGCGAGCGGTGCGGCGTCAGCCCGAGGTCGTCTTTCGTCCCGCGAAAGAACGCTCTTTCGCAGAGCGCAAGGCGACAAAGCCCGTGCCATTGGGCTGACGCCGTTCCTCGCGTCCAATTTGAGCTTTGCCGGGAAGCTCGATCAATGACTTCCGAGATCGAAGTCGATGACGAGCGGCAAATGGTCGGAGGCGTCTCGTGTCGCGCGACTTCTCACGACGTGGACACGCTGCACGTTGATCGCGCCTCGCACGAAGGCTTTATCTAGCGCGAGAGTGGGTAGCCACGCGGGGAATGAACGGAATCGAGAGGCCGGAGCCGTGATCTGGCGAAAGCCATGCACGTCGAAGGGGCCGCTGGCCAGTGTGTTTCGCCAATCGTTGGAGTCTCCGACGATGAGTGTGGGATGTTGTTTGGATTCTCGAAACGAATGGTGTTCGAGCAGCCGGCGTGACTGCCAGTGTCGCTCGTGCTCTCCCAGTCCGAGATGCCAGTGGGCCAGATGCAGCGGACCGCTGGGTGTATCGATGACGGCCAGTTGCGCCCCGCGCACCTTGCGAGTGTGGTGTGTCAGCGAGATCTGATGATGGCTAAGCAGCGGCCAGCGCGACAGCAGGAGGTTTCCGTAGCCACCCTCTTTCAGCCGGACGTTGAGCTGAAACAGATGTGCTGCTGGCTGAAAATGCTCGACGAACAAACGGGGCTGATCGTCATGGCGGCTGCGGCGGACGAGTCGGTCCACCTCTTGAAGGCAAATGAGATCGGGAGCCTCGGCGTCGATGACATCCATGATGCGACCGAGCCGATAGCGCCGATCCCGGCCTCCGATCCCCTTGTGAATGTTGAAGCTCAGCAGTCGCACCGAAGCTCTCCCGTGTGATGCCTCCCGCCGACAACCCTCTTGATGAAGCCCGGCCTTTCTGAAAAGCCGGTCTTCGGTCGCCCCCGCGAAACGTATCGCACGCGGGAGGCATCGACCAGCCCCGTTTGTCTGCCGCTCTGACACAAGCATGACGCTTTTCAACTTCGGATTGACCGAAAGTCGGACCGCTTCTAACTTCCCGCCCTCCCCCGCTTATCAAATCAAATTCTGCCTGCCCCCGTTCTCGTGCGGAGACGCATCGTGCGCGCGCTGCCTGTCGGTCGATTCGGCTTCGTGTTGCTGTGTCCGTTCGCTTTGTCGTTCGGGGTGGCCTTGTCTCTCACTGCGCTGTCATTGTCCGCGCGGGCCGATGAGGGCGAAGTGCGGGAGCGGGTCATCGTGATGACTTCGGGACGCATCCTCACCGGGCAGACGACTCGCAACGCGGGCGGCTGGTTGGTGGAACATGCCAGCGGTCGTGTACAGGTTCCTGGTGATCAAGTGAAAGTCGTGGCAGACAGCATGCGCGATGCGTATCGCAAGCAGCGTGATGCCATCGTCGAACCAACTCCCGCCACGCATGTGATGCTGGCGCAATGGTGCATCACGTACCGGTTGAACGACGAAGCTCGCGACGAACTGAAGAAGTGTCTGAAGCGCGATCCCGAACATGAAGAGGCTCGCAAGCTGCTGCGCCGGTTGGACGAGAGCTTGACCGCGAAGACCGTTACGCCGCAATCGACGGTCCTGCCGCTCAGAACTCCCGACGGCTTTGTGGTGCCCGATGTTGAATCGCTCGGCGGACTCTCGAAGGAAACGGCCACGTCGTTCACCGCGCGCGTGCAGCCGTTGCTGATCAACAAATGCGGCAACGCGAGTTGCCACGGAGCCACCTCGCGAGGGGAATTTAAACTCCACTCGACACGCCTCGGCGCGAACGGCAACCGGATGCACACCGAACGGAATCTGGCAGAAGCCTTGCGCTACATCGACATCCACGATCCAGCGCTCAGTCCGCTCGTGACCGCTCCGCAAGGTGGCCATGCCGGAGCGACCGCCATCTTCCACGGGCCTCAAGGGGCCGAACAGCTCAAGACGCTGCGAATCTGGATCAAACAGGTGTCGCACGAGAAACGGACTGAGGAGCAGGAACTAGCCAATCGACCGAGTGTACTGAGTAAACAGAAGACCTCGCCGGGAATGGGCGGCGTTCCAGCGACGCAATCCACGTTGTCAAACTCAACGCCGTCCAAGCCTCGCAGCAATGATTTCCATCCCGTCGATCTCGACTCCCCGCAGCCACTCACCAGCGATGAGACCGCCACGCCCTTGAACGAAGATGATTCCAGTGACTTGTTCGACCCCAATGAATTCAACCGCCGCTTCCACGGTGCCCAGAAGTCGCGGAAGTGAACGCACTACGCTTCACCCGAAGCGGCCGATGGAACCAGCCCTACGGCGATTGCCAGCACGGCCAACAGCGGTCAACCAACTTTTCACACGCCTCTCTGGAAAGGGACACCATGCCCCGCATCACTCATCCCACAACGTGGACTAAGGTCCGTACCCTGTCCGTTCATTGTTTGCTGCTGCTGACACTCGTCTGCCTCACCGGTTGTGCCCTGACCAATTCCAAAAAGAGCGCGGCCCGCGCCCCCACTGTCCACGGCGATAAATTCTCGTGCGGCGAACAGTGCCCCAAAGGACGCTCGTTGTGACCGGCATCGACTCAGCCAAGAATCATCCAGTCCAGCGAGTCTCAACCGAATCGGAGACCCTTCGTGGCACTGATTGAGATTCGCGATGTCTGCAAGGTCTACGACCTCGGTGAAGTTAAGGTCGAGGCTCTCAAAGACGCCAATCTGACCATCGAACAGGGCGAGTTCGTCGCGCTGATCGGGCCCTCCGGATCGGGGAAGAGCACGCTCATGAACACGCTCGGCTGTTTGGATCGCCCCACTTCGGGGAGCTACAAGCTGGCGGGTGAAGAGATCTCGACGATGTCGGGGAACGATCGGGCACGCATTCGCAACCAGCGGATCGGCTTCGTGTTTCAGAACTTCAATCTGCTCGCCAGAACGTCGGCGCATGAGAACGTTGAGCTGCCGTTGCTCTATACGCACGGCATCTCCGCCGCCGAACGTCATCGGCGGGCGACCGAGAAGCTCAAGCTGGTTGGCCTCGGTGATCGACTCGATCATCACCCGAGTCAGCTCTCGGGGGGACAGCAACAGCGCGTCGCCATCGCCCGGGCACTGGTCAATGAACCGGCGATCCTGATGGGCGATGAACCAACCGGGAACCTCGACTCCAAGACCAGTCGCGAAGTCATTCGACTCTTCCACGAGCTGAATGAAACGTCTGGCATCACGGTGATCCTCGTGACCCACGATCAGAACGTGGCGAAGAACGCCCGCCGCATCATCGTCCTCCGCGACGGTGCCATCGTGTGCGACACGACGAATTTTGCCCAAGCGTCACAGGCGCTACAGGCCGAAGTCGTGGAGTGATCCGCATGTCGCGTCCAATCGCCGGACGATGATCGACTGCGGCAACCGGTACGACCGGCGCACGTGTCGATCCAACCGAGGTCGCAACCCGTAGCTCCGGCGGCTCGGCTAAGAGGCGTCGCCAACGACAAACCCAACGCAGGCGAGCCGCCTACGCTACGGTATTCGCGCGACCCCAATTCAACGAGCCATCCCACCCCGGATCACTCTTCCTTCGGAATCGGCATGACCCGCCGGACTGTGATCGCTGTTTTGATCTGGCTCAGCGTCGCGGCACAGCCTGCCGCCGCGCAACGGCTCGTCCCGACATTCTTTCCCGAGCAGCGGTCGATCATCGTTCGAGCCCCTTCGCAACTCGTCCCGTCTCGTCTGCCCGATTCACTTCCGCCGTCCACCGTCTCGAACCCGCAGCCCGAGCTGCAACCGGTACAGCTCTCGCTGGACGACATGATTCGGATGTCGCTCGGCAACGTCGATGTTGTCCGCATCTTGGCCGGGACGACGGCGACGAACAGCGGGCGGACGATCTACGACCCGGCGATTACCAACACGGCCATCGACCAGCAGAATGCGCAGTTCGATCCGACGCTCTCTGTCAGCAACACTTGGAACCGGATGGAGAACCCGCAGGCGATCTTCGATCCGCTTGCACCTCCGCCCCCCACCTCGTCGATCATCACCGGTGTCCGCAACGACTTCTTCAACACATCGACGAACCTCACCAAACAGAACGCCTTCGGCGGAACATTCGGCGTTGGCTTCGATGCGACTCCCTCACGACTGTCTCCCGGCACGTATCCGCTCAATCCGCAGACGCGCTCATCGAGCAACATCAACTACACGCAACCGCTGCTTCAGGGAGGCCGTCTCGGCGCGAACCTCGCTCCAATCGTGCTGGCTCGGATCGACACCGAGCGTTCGTACTTCCAGCTCAAGGACTCGATGCAGGAACACGTACGCGGCGTGATTGAAGCGTACTGGTCGCTCGTCGCCGCACGCACGGACGTGTGGGCACGACGGACGCAGGTCGATCAGTTGACCGAGATCTTGCGCCGCATTGATGCGACCGTGAAGACGGGAACCGGAAATCGAGGCGACCAAGCGCAGGCTCAGCTCGCACTGGCCAACTTTCGAGCGAGCCTCGTCGCGTCGGAAGGAAATCTCATCCAGCGAGAAGCGGGGCTCCGGAACATCACGGGGATGCCACCTTCCGACGGCACGCGACTCATTCCGAACTCGCCACCGCAGCGAGACCGCTTTCAGCCCGATTGGGCGTCGATCACGGAACTGGCCGGTGAACGTCGCCCCGACATCATCGAACTGAAGCTCATCATTGAGGCCGACCAGCAGCAGTACCAAATCGCGCGCAACACCGCGTTGCCTCGACTCGATGCCGTCAGCCAGTACCGCTGGAATGGACTCGAAGGAACGATGCCGAACGGCCAGTCCCGCTCGTCATCAGCGGGAGCCTTCACCGACTGGACGCTCGGGGTGAACTTCTCGGTACCGCTCGGACTGCGTCAGTCGCGAGCCTCACTACGGGCGCGAGAACTCATCATCGCGCGAGACCGCGTCAATCTTCAGCAAGGTCTGCACAGTGCGATCCATCAACTCGCGGCGAGCGTCCGCAACCTCGACCAAGCCTACGATCAGTACCTCGCGTTTCGCGAAGCCCGCCAAGCCGCTCGCGAAAACCTGCGGTTCCAAAACGCCAAGTACTTCACGGGAACGGCCATCTTCATCAACGTTCAGCAGGCGATCACCGACTGGGGCAACTTGGTCTCGGCCGAGGCCAGCGCGCTGACTCAATACAACACGCTCTTGGCGACGCTCGAACGCCAGACCGGCACGATCTTGGAGACGCACGCCGTCCTCTTCTACGAAGAACGCTTCGCCGCCATCGGACCACTCGGCCGCTTCTGCGATGACGAGTGCTATCCCCAGAACATGCGTCCGTCCTCCAACGCCGACCGCTATCCCGCCGGAGACACTCCGTCCGAACAAGCCTTCGATCTCGAACAACCCGGCAGCCTGCGCGACAAACGCCCCGACCTCAACTACGACGACATCAAGCTGCCGACGCTAGAAGAGATCATGCGGGAACCGAGCGTCCCCCCGGCTCCGCGACCAAAACGCGAAGGCGAGCCTGGCATCGAGCCGCCTCGTAAGTCACCAAGTGAAACGGAGCCACTTCCACCGGCAGAGCCTCCTGAACCACAGCCGCCTCGTCCGCGTGACGCGTCCACTGGAGCCACTTCGTTGACCGTCGAACCTCAGTCCAACGACTCCCTTGATGACGCGCCTCGTGAGTCGCAAAGTGCCGCTGCATCTCGGACCTCACGATTCCTGCGTCTCTTCAAAGTGTCGCAGCCGCTCGCCCGCAGTTCGCCCCGTGACGAGCGATAAGTGGCGAGATCATCCCGTCTCTCTGCGGCGCAGCTCATCGAAGTTCGACTCGGCCAACGACTTCTTGATGGCCAAGCTGCTCGCGAAATGAGGGCTTCGTCTTGTGAGGGACACCAACCCGAAGCGTGAGCGAGGATGTCGGGCGTCAGCGAGGATGCCTGCATGAACGAGACACCCGGGTTGTGATGTGGCTGGTGTGGTGTGGCTGGGGTCAGCGCTTCGCCGCCCCCAGTGATCGTCCAGCGATCGTGAACACTCTCAAGTCTGGGGGCGGCGAAGCGCCGACCCCAGCCACACGTTTGTCCCTCACGCTTCCTCGCTCACGCTTCGGGTTGGTGTCATCGTCACCGCGTGACGATCTCGCCGTACATCAAGTGCCCGGACGCAACCGTCGCTTCGACATCGAGCCGTTGTTTGTTCGGCGCGACTCGAAACACGACGAGGTCCGCCAATGAGCCGCGTCTCAAACGAGCGACCTCGCGACCCAACAGCTTGGCCGGATTCTTGCTCGTCATGTCGATCGCCTCACGCAACGAGACGCCTGCGAATTCCATCACGTTCGCCACACAAACATCCGTCTCCTGAGCCGACCCGGCGAGCAGTTCGTGTTGCCCGGCCACAACCAGTTTGCCGTTCTCCAGAATCTCGCTCCGCCCGAGTTTGCTTTCGTACACCCCCGGCGGACAACCGGCCCAGCCGGCGGCGTCACACGTCAGGATCGTCTGCTTGGGCGACTTCACCTTGATGAACGTTCGCACGAGTGACGGCGGCAGATGATGGCCATCGACGATCAAGCTGGCGGTGAGTCGCGTGTCGGACAGTTGTTCGAAGATGTAATTGCGGTGACGGTGAATCAGCGCATGGGCACCGTTCCCAAGATGTGTGCTGAGTCGCGCCCCCGCATCGACCGCCGCGCGAACCTGCTCCGGAGTCGCCGCCGTGTGACCGATCGAAATCACGACGTGGTGAGCCACTGCCTGATGAATGAATTCAATCGCCCCGTCCACTTCCGGCGCGATTGTCACCAGTCGGATGCGGTTGCCCGAAATCTCCTGCAACCGCTGGAACTCAGTCCAATCGGCCGGTCGCACGTGCTGCTGCGGGTGCGCCCCGCGCGGCCCGTCCTCACCAGAGATGTACGGTCCTTCGAGATGGCAGCCGCTGACCATGCGATCCGCCCACGGCTCGCGTTCACAGGCCGCTCGAATCGCCGTGAAACCCGCCGCCAGACCCTCAAACGAATTCGTAATGAGCGTCGGACAGAGCCGCGTCACCCCGAATCGCGAATACGGCGACAACGCCTTCAGCACGTCGCTCACAGTCAGCGCCTCATCACTGAACCAGACGCCACTGTGCCCATTGATCTGCAAATCGAACAGACCAGGCGCGACGAACGGCCACTCGTCCACCGAACCCGTCGGCCACGCCGGTTCAACCGACCGAATGCGATCCCCGCTGACGGCAATCCGCAACGGCTCCCCGTTCTCATAGCTGCGAGCACGAATCGTCATCATGGCGAAGACTCCGGAAATCAGCGTTGCGTGGAACGAGGCGGCTTACGCCTCATTCGGACCTGTCTGCGATGTTTAACCGCGCGAGGTTTATGTCGCTAGCGGGCGGAAAGCGTAACGAGTGCCAACAAAAAAGCCCCCTCGATCCACGAGGTCGCGGAGGGAGGGGGCGATTGATTTTCTGAGCGTGCTGGATCGACCAAGCACGCCGCGAATGGCGATCAGTGTTCCTTGGCGTTAATCCACTTCATCATGCGGCGGAGCTGCTTGCCGGTCTCTTCGATCGGATGGCTCCGTTCGCGACGCTTGATCGCCTGGAAGCTGGCTTGATTGGCCTTGTTCTCCAGAATCCATTCCTTGGCGAATTGGCCGGATTGAATTTCGTGGAGGATCTTTTTCATTTCGAGTTTGGTCTCGGCCGTGACGATCCGCGGGCCACGCGTGTAGTCACCGAACTCAGCGGTGTTCGACACGCTGTAACGCATGTAGTTCAGGCCGCCCTGATAGAAGAGATCGACGATCAGCTTCAGCTCGTGCATACACTCGAAGTACGCCATCTCGGGCTGATAGCCCGCTTCGGTGAGAGTCTCGAACGCCGCTTTGATGAGGGCGCTGACACCACCACACAGCACGACCTGCTCACCGAACAAGTCGGTTTCGGTCTCTTCGGCGATCGTCGTTTCGATGACGCCACCGCGCGTGCCGCCGATCCCCTTGGCATAGGCCAGCGCCAACTTGCGACTCATGTCGGAAGCCCCCGGTGACAGAGCGATCAGGCTCGGCACACCGCCACCCTTTTCGTATTCGCTGCGAACCAAGTGGCCCGGCCCCTTGGGAGCGACCAGTGCACAGTCGGTTCCCGCTGGTGGCAGAACCTGACCGAAGTGCAGGTTGAAACCGTGCGAGCACATCAGGAGTGCGCCCGGCTTGAGGTTCGGCTTGATGTCGCTCTTGTAGAGGTCGCCCTGAACTTCATCTGGAAGCAGGATGTTGACGAGATCACCGACCTTGGTCGCTTCGGCCAGCGAGACCGGCTTGAAGCCGTGACTGACTGCCAAGTCGTAGTTCTTGCTGCCGGGACGCTGCCCGATGACGACCGTGCAGCCGCTGTCTCGCAGGTTCTGAGCCTGAGCATGACCTTGGCTGCCGTAGCCCAGGATGGAAATGGTCTTGCCCTTCAGCAGGGACAGGTCGGCATCGTCGTCATAGTAAACCTTGGCGGCCATCGTGGTTCTCGTCTCGATTGAAAAAGGAGGAGGGTCGTTACAGAAGTTTGATTCGTAGGGTAAGCGTCTCGCTCGCCCGTGTTCTTTGGTTATTCGGCGAGCAAGCTAAGCCAGCGCCGCCTCTTCATAGGTCGGCGGCGGTTGCAGGGCAGATTCAATCGACAGCGAAGTCTCCCGCGCCAAGGCGACTCGCCCCGTCCGGACCATCTCGATGATGCCGAACGGTCGCATCAGATCGACGAACGCAGTCAGTTTGTTTTCGGAGCCGGAGATTTCGACGATCACATGGCTGGCCCCGATATCGACGATCTTGCCTCGGAAGATATCGACCATCTCCCGAATCTCAGTCCGCGTGCCGGAAGCCGTCGCCACCTTGATGAGCATCAGATCGCGTTCGACCACGGCTTGGTTCTGATAGTCCACGACCTTGACGACGGTGATGATCTTTTCAAGCTGCTTGCGGACCTGATTCAGCACCTTGTCGTCGCCTGCGACGACGAACGTCACTCGGGAAAACTCGGGGTTTTCGGTCTCGCCGACCGCCAGACTTTCGATGTTGAACGCTCGCGACGCGAGCATCCCCGAAATGTGAGCGAGCACACCCGGTTGGTTCATCACCATCGCGGACAAAACATGCTTCATCGACGCAAGACTTTCCGAGCAGAACAATCAGAACACGCGCCGCGACGGTTCGTGGGATGCACACCCATCAACACCCGGCCGCGAGCAAGGCGGCACATGGTATTCGTCGTTTGGGGCGCACACAAGGAAGTTATCAGGAGAGTCTCGCAGCGGTGTTATGGTCGTCACAATCCTGTTCTCATGCAGCCCACCGATCAAGAACTTGCGGCCTTGCCCGACGTTTGGGTTTTGCTATCATCCCGCCCCGATTGGGCTGGCGGCTGAGCGGAAGCTATCGCAGTAATACGCGAAGGCAGAGGCTTCAGGACCATCCGCTTCGCCCAAGTCCTGTTTCAGTCGATTTCCCCGCCACCGTAGCTCAGTTGGTAGAGCGATGCTTTCGTAAAGCATAGGTCGTCAGTTCGAATCTGACCGGCGGCTCTTGATTCTCAGCAATCATCACGAGTCCACAATCGTCCTCAAACCCCTGCCAAACAGGGGTTTTTTCGTTGGTAGACGGCGGCGATTCGCGGTCCATTTCGGACGGTGCCGAATCATCAGCCGTCATCAATCCCAACCCCGTTTTCTCACCCGCGCGTGCAACCATTCGAGACGGGTTGTCTGACCGAGTAGCACTGGCGTCGGTGCCTGTGGCACGGAGTGCCTGCGGTTCACCTGGGGGGAGCTGCGGCCATATCGCTTGTTGGGGGTTGGGTGAACCAGCGGCGCATCACCGCGCTGTCCCACAAGGAAATGAAGTATTTGAAGATGGTGGGCCGGCGCTCGAAGCGAATTTGTCCCACCTTATATTGAAATTGGGCAGAACCATTGGGTTGGTGTGGTCGTTGCTTGCCCGAGACCGATCTCCAAGGCATCATCTCGCCCCGCCAGTCCGTTCCACCGACGTTCGACATCTCAAGAAGAGAGCCCCCTCCATGCAGCGATCCGTGCGACTTAAGCTTTACGCCATGATGTTTTTGGAGTTCTTCATCTGGGGGGCGTGGCTGCCGCCGAGCTTCGGGTTCTTTGGAGCCGGAGGATTGGGTTTCGACGAATGGCAGCAGTTTGGGCTGAACATCGCCTTCCCGGTCTCGGCCATCTTGGCGATGTTCTTCGCCAACCAGTTTGTGGACCGAAACTTTGCCGCCGAGAAGTACCTCGCGTTTAGTCATCTCCTCGGTGGCCTCTCGATGCTGGGGCTGGGCGGTCTGTCGCTGATGGCTTTCAGCGGCCAACCCGGTTCAGCGAACTATTGGCTCTTCTTTGCCTGCATGGCGATTCACTGCCTGTTCTATGTGCCGACGATCTCGGTCACGAACACGATCGCCTTTGCCAACATGACTGATCCGCAGAAGGAGTTCGGGCCGGTACGACTCTGGGGCACGATCGGTTGGATCGCCGCCAGTTGGCCGTTCATTTTCATTCTGGCTGACTGGGCCAAGATTCCGACGATGGAAGCGGCGGGAGGCTTTGTGAATTGGCTCGGTGCCGCGCTCGGAACCAGCTTGTCTGGCAACGACCTCAACAAGGGGAAGTGTGCGGCCTTCTTCACAGCGGGTGCCGCATCACTCGTGCTGGCGGTACTCAGCCTCTCACTGCCGCACACGCCACCGAAGCCCGCCAAGGACAAGGAACATTCTCTGGCATGGCTTGAAGCGATGAAGCTGCTCAAGCATCCGTTCCTGTTCGTGCTGTTCATCGTCACGTTTATCGACGCGACCGTTCACGACGGCTTCTTCTTCTTCGCGTTCACGTATCTCGAAAAAGTCGGTGTCCCGTCGAACTGGATTCAGCCCGCGATGAGCGTCGGCCAGATTGCCGAGATCGGGACGATGGTCTTTCTCGGCTATGTCCTCAAAAACTTGGGCTGGCGCTACACGATGATCCTCGGGATTCTCGGTCACACGGTGCGATTCGCGGTCTTTGCGATGGTGCCCGATCCCTACTGTGCCGTCGCGGTGAACGTGCTGCACGGCGTCTGTTATGCCTTCTTCTTCGCGACGCTCTACATCCTCGTCGATGAGGTCTTCCCAAAGGATGCTCGGACGAGTGCCCAAGGTCTGTTCAACTTCCTGATTCTCGGCCTTGGCCCGATCGCCGCCCGGTTCATCTGGCCCGCGCTGCAGAAGCAACACACCACCGGTGAAGTGGTCGATTACAGCAGGCTGCTGCTCTACCCGTCGGGAGCGGCTCTCGTGGCGGCGGTCCTGCTATTGCTGTTCTTCCATCCTCCCAAAGGGAACTTGGAACAAGCGGCAGCATGATGCAAGCCACCGCTTGATCTTGCTGGAATAGCCAAGCCCATAACAAACGAAGGCCGGCCCCTGTTGGTCCGGCCTTCGTTCTTTTACTGCAACTCGCAGCATCCGTTTTGATGTGGCGTTACGAGATTGTGAAGACTCGTCACGGAGTCGCTTTGGCGAAGTGCGCCTCGACCAAACTGAGCAGTGGGTTGAGCGTGTACTTTTGAATTTTGTGCGGTGGTCGCCACAGTCGCCATTCGTGACCCTGATGCTCGGTGACGCGAATCGGTTCCGAACCTTCGACCCAACCGAGGAAGATGACGAGCGTCTTCTCAACGCGCTCGGTACCGAAACGCGGTTCGACGGGGAAGTATGTTTCCTCAAATCGAAAGGCGGGGTCGAGCGACACGCGATCCGTGGGAATGCCGGTTTCCTCCCACGTCTCGCGCAGGGCGCATTCGAGTTCGGTCTCACCCGCTTCGACGTGCCCTTTCGGCAGATCGAACCGATGCGAGTGCTTCATCAACAGGAAACTCAGTTCCGGTTGGCGGCGAAAGAGCAGCACTCCACAAGACTTCACACGTCGCATCGACTCGGTTCCTAGTTGTGTTCTCACGTCGGATTTGTCAGAGACTGCTCAAGCAGGCCACCCACCTGCCGCGTGAGCGAGGAAGGAAGTCGCTCGACATTCGCCCTGGCTCACGCTGCGGGTGGGTGTTGCCACCTCAGTCATTTCTTGCGGACCTGCTCGACGAGCCGTCCCACCGCCGCCGCGATTCGTTCTTCAACATCTTCCGCCCAGCGATCTGTCGGCAGGCCGTACACGATCATCGAGCTTTGTCCTTCGTAGCCTCCTTCGAGCAGCACGCGCTTGGACGGGATGTAGGCCATCACGTCGTTGGCATAGGCTGTCACCCACGCTTGCTCGCCATGCTCGGCTTTTAGTCTCAGCGAGTAATCGACCACCACCTCGCCGCCGAGGGCGATCCAAATTTGATCGCCTCCCAACTTCCAAGTGGTGATCGGGTATGGGTAGACCTGCGGGATGTCGGCTTTCGTCTCGATCAGTTTCAGAATCCGTTCGGCCCACCGCTGGCTGTAATTCGGGGCCGCTGCCGCCAACCGTTTCAGTTCCTCGGTTTTCGGCAGGCCCTGCATGGTGAGTTGCACGAATTCGTGAGTCGTCCGCAGAGTCGGGGCCACTCGGTCTTGCGGCTGCATCAGAACGGCATCGACTGCCGCCGACAGCCGTTTGCCATACGTTTCGGCCAGTTCAACCGTCCGCCTTGGCAGCGGATTTTGATCCGCGCCGCAGCCCATACAGAACAGAGCGACCGCGCCGGGATGGTTCTGCTCCAAGTCATATTGAGCAAAGCCTGCATAATCGCCGCACCACTGCTGAAAGCTGAGCGTCGTGTTGTGACAGGCGTACGCAAACGCGACCGCGATCAGTTTTCCATCCGCATCGCGCACGGCCAGCGTCGGCACCGTGTGATCGACGGGACCAAGCAGCAGATTCTGCTCACGCAGCATTGGCACGTCCGGTTCCCGATTGGTCCGGCGGTTCACACCGAAGTCGGCTGAACCGACTCCGCGCGAGACCGTCACCGGGCGGAGGTCCTTCAACGCGCGACCGATCGTCGCCACGATCTCTGTTGTCAGCCAGTCGGAGTAATCCTCGATCAGTTTGATCTGGGCTTCGTCCAACGGATAGATGTCGTACAGCGCGCTCTTCAACACCGGCCCGCAATGAGTATGCGAGGCATGGAGCATCAACTGCGAACGCTCCAGTCCGAACTGCTCCTTCACACGGCGCGAGACCTCGTCATAGATCGGCTTCGAGATTCCGAGCGTATCGCTCGACAGCACGACCCCTCGATGACCGCTCGCGTCTTCCAGAGCCAGCACGCGCACACACAGATCGTGCAGCGCCCCTTTCGCAGGTTCGGTTCGCCCCCCATAACCGGCCATCCACATCGCCAGCTTCGGCGTGATGACCGACTTCGCCACGCCCCCCTTCCACCCCGGCTCGGCCGCCGTCGCGAGCGACCCGAGCAGCGCGGCCCCGATCAAAATCAACACGCTCAGTTTGAACACCGATCGCATTATGAGTGGCCTCGTCGAAAGAGGGAGTTCGTACACGTAAACTAAGCGTCTCGCTTGCCCGTTATCGGCATGGTTCAAGCCCGATTGCGGCCTGAGCTGTTCGAGTATTCCGGCTTCATTCGCGCTGCTCTCAATTCGCGCGGAAATGGTCCCGCGCGAATTGAGGGCCGCACGAATGAAAGGCGAAGCCCACGGAATTCTGTCCCGTTCTACCACTGCAATTGGAGTCCAGCGAGACACCGGACCCACGTTTTCACTGTCTGTTCCACATCGCTCGAAAGTACCTGAACCATTCCCTCGTTTAACCGCGTGGGCCGGAGTCACTTAGACGAGTGCGTTTCGTCTGCCACTGCGTTGGTTTCTTCGGGCGGAGCAAACATGAAGGGCTTCGCGAGCGTTTGGCCCAGCCACATCGACCAACTGACGACGTAGAGGACCGTGAGTAGACAAAGGGGGGCCGCGAAGATGATGCCGAATTTCCAATTGGCCACGACGAAGACCTTCAACGTTTTCTGTTGAGGATCACCGAAGAACCCGTTGACCTTTGCTTCAACAACTTTGAAGCTGGCGGGTGAGACCGAGACGCTGATGGTTTTGGCCTCCTGTCCTTCCTGTTCTGGGCCATGCAGGATGACACCCCCTTCCGACTCGGCGCGGCCTTGGTTGCGATCACCGGCTCGCCGATGAAGATTGTCTCCGAGTTGAAACGTCGTTGAGACCTTCTTCACATCGGCCAGCTCCTGGGTCGAATAGGGGAACACGAAGAAGACACACGTCTGCGTTGTTGCGTCCACTCGTTCTGCCACCCGAGTGAACTCCATCCATGACACCGGCGCGATCGCAGTCATGAACCCTGGGAACCCAACGCAAAAGATCCCACCGATGACGAACTCGAACAACCCGAACTTCGGTGGAGGTGCTGTCGTCTTGGGATCGGAATTGGTCATGTTCAGTGGCCTCAAGTGGAACGAAACAGGGCAAGTCACCAGCAGGCGGGATGTTAGAGAACTCTCGGTTGAAAAGGGATACGGGCACCCCTACAACGGCTCGGCGGTTTCGTCTTCTCTTCCCGTTACTGACACTTGGCCCGTTACTGGTGAGATGACGCTCAGACGAGCGCAAAAGGAGAAGTGATCAGTGCAAAGTGGGCAGGCTTGATCGGTGGTCCTCTCGTTGACGTGGTGTCGATCCGACACACGTTCATTGGTTCTCTAACGGACAACTGACGTGACGCTTGCTCTTTCATTTTGCACTTTGCACTCATCCTCAAACAAGCGACCTCACCGGGCTTGCCCCGGTGGCTCGCGGGTTTTGCACTACTCGCGATTCCGATTCGAGTGAATGAGCAAGTAGTGCAATGACCGGTTTCCACCGGGGCAAGCCCGGTGGGGTTCGCTTGTTTGAAGACTAATCACTTCTCACTTTGTACTGCCCCTACCCCCCCCCAAAAAAAACTAAGCCCCATTCCCTAAGCCCACACCCCGGAGTCTTCAATGGCCCTCGTCAACGACAACTACTCAAAGCTCAAAGCCGGATACCTCTTTCCCGAGATCGGTCGCCGGGTCGCGAAGTTCGCCGCCGAGAACCCGAGCGCGAAGATCATTCGCATGGGAATCGGCGACGTGACCGAGCCGCTTCCCGCGGCTTGCACCGAAGCGATGCACAAGGCGGTCGATGAGATGGGTAACCGCTCGACCTTTCGCGGATACGGCCCCGAGCAGGGCTTCGACTTCCTGCGCGAGGCCATCGCCAAGCACGACTTCGCCAGTCGCGGAGCCAACGTCGCGGCGGACGAGATCTTCGTGTCGGACGGTTCGAAGTGCGACACGGGCAACATCCTCGACATCTTCGGCGCGGGGAACGTCGTCGCCGTAACCGACCCCGTCTACCCGGTCTATGTCGACACCAACGTGATGGCCGGACGCACGGGTGCCGCCGATGAGTCGGGTCGTTACGCGGGCCTCGTCTATCTGCCCGTCACGGCGGAGAACAACTTCACGCCGTCACTGCCGACGGGCAAAGTCGATCTGCTCTATCTGTGCTACCCCAACAACCCGACGGGGACGGTCGCGTCGAGGGACACGCTCAAGAAGTTCGTCGATTACGCGAAGGCCAACGACACGATTATTTTCTTCGACGCCGCTTATGAAGCGTACATCACCGACCCCGCGATCCCGCACTCGATCTACGAGATCGACGGCGCGCGCGACGTGGCGATCGAGTTCCGCAGCTTCAGTAAAACAGCGGGCTTCACGGGGACGCGCTGTGCGTTCACGGTCGTGCCCAAGGGGCTGAAGGCCAAGACGCCCAATGGCGAATCGGTTGAACTGCACGCGATGTGGAACCGCCGTCACACGACGAAGTTCAACGGCGTCAGCTACATCGTCCAGCGCGGAGCCGAAGCGGTGTACAGCGACACGGGTCGGCCACAAGTTCGCGCCCTGATCGACTTCTACTTGGAGAATGCCGCCATCCTCTGCAAGGGCCTGCGCGAAGCGGGCCTCACCGTCCACGGCGGCGTGAACGCTCCGTATGTCTGGCTGAAGACTCCCGGCGGCATGACGAGCTGGCAGTTCTTTGACCACCTGCTCTCCAAGTCGAACCTCGTCGGCACCCCCGGCAGCGGCTTCGGTGCCGC